>CAZLRY010000064.1:2092-13028 GCA_964561675.1 uncultured Chitinophaga sp. | reverse complement strand
ATCATATCACGAATCACATCATACTGCAGGTCGTGGTAGTAAACTGAGGCCAGTTTCTTGGTCAGATCCGGCAGGTTTTCACCTTCAGCCAGATTAGCGTCCTTTTTCAGGAATTCAACCAGTTCCACTTTAATCGCGTCAAAACGGTCACTACGCTCATGCTTACTCAAAGCAGCTTTTGCCACTTCATATACTTTCGGTTGAGCAAACGCATATACTTTAGCTTTCAGGGCTTCGTCAGAAGCGGGTTTTGTATACGCTCTTTTGGGTTTTGCACCGGCCATATCACGCAGTTCTTCCTGGGCTTTCACCTGGATACGGATGGCGTCGTGTGCAATTTCGAGTGCTTTGCAAAGATCAGCTTCGCTGCATTCTTTGGCTTCCCCTTCCACCATCATCAGGTTCTTGTCAGTAGCGGCAATCAGGAAATCCATATCGGATTTTTCCATTTCGCTGCGGGTAGGGTTTACCACAAACTGTCCATTGACACGGGATACCCGTACTTCAGAGATGATTTCCTTGATGGGCACATCGGATACAGCCAGGGCGGCAGATGCAGCCAGACAAGCCATTGCATCCGGCATGATTTCAGGATCGCTGGACATCAACGTCACCAGTACCTGAACCTCACATAAATAATCTTCAGGAAATAACGGACGCAGCGCCCGGTCAATCAGGCGGCTGGTCAGCACTTCATAATCGTTCAGTTTAGCTTCGCGTTTGAAGAAGGATCCGGGAATACGACCGGCGGCCGCAAATTTTTCCTGGTAATCTACCGACAGCGGGAAAAAGCTCTGACCCTCTTTGGGTTCAGTATTGGCACACACTGTGGCCAGGATCATACAATTGCCCATGGATACGGTAACCGCTCCATCAGCCTGGCGGGCCAGACGACCTGTTTCAATGGTCACCATACGACCACCGCCAATATCAAATGTTTTACGAATTTTCTGTTGTAACATGTTTTTCAATTTTTGGGCGTTGCACCCAGTGAAGAATTTGATCAGGAGAATTTGAACTGTTTATACCCGGAATCAGGCAACGGCAGAACAGCATATGGCTATTAAAACGTCAGCAACCGATATGTATAAAAACAGTTATTCCCAACATCCGGAAGACATTGGGAATAGTATTATAAAACTTGCTTTTCTTAACGAAAGAAAACTTCAGGTTTAAAGACTCTTCCCAAGTCCCCCTTTGGGGGATTTAGGGGGCCGGAAAGGCCTTATTTCCTGATACCAAGTTTCTCAATCAGCTGGCGGTAACCAGTCAGGTTCTGCTTCTGCAGGTAATTCAGTAAACGTTTACGTTTACCTACCATTTTCATCAGTCCGCGGTGAGTAGAGAAATCTTTTTTGTTTTGCTGGAGGTGACCACTGATCTGGCTGATACGCTCAGTCAGCAAGGCAATTTGTCCTTCAATGGATCCGGTGTTCTTGGCAGAACCCGCAAAGGTGGTTAAAACGGTCGCTTTTTTTTCTTTAGTTAAAGGCATCTTTTTAATTTTTAAATTTCATCCGATTTTGCATCTTGTAATAAGGCGGCAAAGGTAAGACGGATTCTGCTAACAGCAAAAGCTTTCCCTGCCTTTTTTTACGGTCATTTTACAGGCTCTCCTGCCTGATTATCAATCTATAACCTAATTTTGCCTTCATGGAAGAATTATCCCAGGACACCCGTAACATTCTGGGGCTGCAATTGCCCACGGATCCCCGCTGGGTTGACCTGGCCGGATTATCGCTGGAAGATATACTGACCGACCATGCCTATTGTGAACAAAAAGCGGCAACTACCTGTATTTCACTGATTCAGCGTTATAGCAGCCGGGTTAAACTGGTTGCGGCCCTTGCGCCGATCGTAACGGAGGAGTGGGGACATTTCCGGCTGGTGCTGGCTGAACTGGAAAAGCGAAAACTCGCCTTGGGAAAACAACGGAAGGATGAATATGTAAATGCCCTGATCGACTTTCAGCAGAAGGGCGGCGACAGTGAAGGCCGGATGCTGGATCAGTTACTTACCATGGCACTGATTGAAGCCCGCAGTTGCGAACGGTTCAAGCGGCTGAGTGAGGGTTTGCAGGATCCTTATATGCAGAAATTTTATCGCCGCTTTATGGAAAGTGAAGCGGGACATTATACCCTTTTTATTGAACTGGCCGAAACCTATATCGACAAGGAAAAAGTAAGGGCCCGATGGAAAGAATGGCTGGTCTATGAAGCATCCGTTATGCTTTCCATCGATATCCGGGGCGATCGTATCCATTGATCTGCCAGTTTCTTTTATTTATTTACCGCAAACGATTGTAGCGTTTTTGCATGTGCTGATGAATTAATTTCATACAGTATATGATGCAAGCTGATTGCCAGGAAGCAGTATATGCTTTATTACCAGCCGGCCACCCGTACAAGGTGGAACCTCTATCAGGCGGGTTGATCAATCATACCTTTAAAGTAACGGATCTGCAAACCGGGGAATCTTTTCTTTTACAGAAAATAAACCGGCAGGTATTCCCGGATCCGGAAAAGATCCAGGCAAACTACCAGCAGCTCTGGCAGTTTTTGGCTGAAAAGTCCATGCCGCTTTTTATACCGGAAATGAAATTTTTTAACGGTAGTAAAAACCTGTTTACGGATCGAACTGATCAATGCTGGCGGTCCTTTGAATTTATCGGTTCAGGTTTGCAGCTCAACGGTACGGAAGTTCCGGCGCAGGCTGCTGCAGTAGCGGAAACATTTGCCCGTTTTACCGCCTCCTTTCATCAGCTGGATAGCACTTTACTACATCGGATCCTGCCGGGATTTCATGATGTGAAGCAACGGTTTGATCAGTTCACTGGTTCGTTAACAGGCGCTCCCACCACACGCCTTGAAAAAGCGGCTATTCTGATCAGTGAATTAAAGAAAAGGCAACGATATGCCGGCTTATACCAGCAGTTTACGGCAGATCCTGATTTCAAGTTCCGTGTGATGCATCATGATGCAAAAATTGCCAATGTACTTTTTGACCGACAGTCAGGAAAAGTGATCTGTCCGGTGGATCTGGATACAGTTATGCCCGGTTATTTCTTTTCCGACCTGGGTGATATGATCCGGTCAATGGCCGGCACCACAGATGAAAATTCAACCGATTTTGACCGGATACAGATCCGGCCTGCTATTTATCAGTCAATAATCGATGGATATACAAGGGGAATTAATGAGTGGCTGTCCGGGCCGGAGAGAGCGTATCTCCATGCGTCCGGAATCCTCCTGATTTATATGCAGGCCCTGCGTTTTATGACCGATTATCTCCGGAATGATTCCTATTACAAGATCAATTACCCTGAACAAAATTTTGACCGGGCAAAAAACCAGCTGGTTTTATTAAAAAGACTGGAGGAATTCCTCGCAGATAACTATAAATTTACATGCTGACCAACCGGGTCAGGGAACCACGAACCACACAACTCAAAGTATGCCCCTGCATAAAACGTTTTGCTTCCCCGCTGCATCTGGAAAAGATGTATATCTGTTCACCCTGCGTAATGTAGCCGGAACAGAAGCCCGTATCACGAATTACGGTGGAATAATCACTTCTTTTTCGGTCCCTGCTTCCCAGGATACCCGGAACGATATTGTGCTGGGATTTGATAAAGTGGAAGACTATCACTCCCCTGCTTACCTGGCACAATACCCCTATTTTGGTTGTGTGGTCGGTCGGACCGCGAACCGGATCAGGAATGCCAGCTTTGAAATAGACGGTAAACCGAATCCCGTAACAGCCAATTTTGGTAAACACCAGCTGCATGGAGGAAACGAAGGATTTGATAAAAAAATCTGGGATATAACCGGCTTCGGTGAATTCCCTTCACCCTGGGTGGAAATGAAATACCATAGTCCGGATGGAGAAGAAGGCTATCCGGGCAACCTGGATGTATGGATTCGTTTTGAACTGACTGATGACAACGAACTCAGTTATAGTTTTACGGCCAGAACGGATAAAACGACAGCCGTTAACCTCACTCACCATGGGTACTTTAACCTGAATAACGGACAGGGAGATATTAAGGATTATGAACTCAAAATTTATAGTTCACAGGTACTGGATCAGGATGAGGAATTATGTACCACCGGCACCGTAACACCGGTAAAAGATACTGTTTTTGATTTCCGGAGTTTTACCCGGATTGGTGAACGGCTGGAAACAGTACCCGAATTTGATAAGAGTTATGTGGTGGATAAAAACAATGATCCGGCCGGATTAGCCCTGATGGCTGAAGCCCGTTGTGCTGCCTCTGGATTATTGCTCCAGGTCTATGCCACTGATCCCGTTGTCCACTTTTATACCGGTAAATGGATCCCTGAAATGACCGGGAAAAACGATACATGTTATGGCGCGTTCTCCGGTTTTTGCCTCGAAACACAGATACATCCCAATGCCATTAATATCCCGCATTTCCCGACAATGCTGCTGAAGCCGGGAGAAGAGTATAAGAGTAAGACGGTGTATAAAGTGATAAGTTAAAAGTTGTAAGTTATAAGTTGTAAGTACGAAATCTCTCTGTAAAGCAGGAAACTGTTGATGATTTTAGATTCAACAGTTTAGAAGGTGTATTTACTCCCGACTACCGACTTCTTACTCCCGACTAAAATACTCCCGTTCTTCCCTCAGATCCAGAAACGGATATTTCTCCATCAGCACTTTTACCTTCTCCGCATGATCCGCTAAAAACTTACGGTGGGCGTTGGTGTCCGGCTGAAAAGGTTTATGCCGGCGGGCAATCATAATCTTTTTTACCTCCTGCATCAGTAGCCGGGTTTCTTCTTCAATGCAATAGTGGCCAAATTTCTCCAGTACAAATTCGGTGGCGGCATAGTTTGGATGAACCAGATCGATATCATAAAACCGGTAATCCCGCAATACATCGATCACCAGTTCATAAGCCGGGAAATAATAAATAAAATCATGGGCTGAAACCAACTGGTGAACGGTTTCAATCAACCGGGCCTTGCTCCGGTTATTCTCCACCACCCCATCCCTGATATGCCTGACAGGACTAATCGTAAATAGTAGTTTAATCGAAGGATTGAATTGCCGGAGTCGGGTGATTGTACCTGTCAGTAGTCGGCTGATCTCCTGTATTTCCAGCATTTCTTTATCAAACCAGGCCGAAGGGGCACGGTGACAATTGGCCACGGCTGCATGCAAAGAGGAACTGGCCCTGTTTGCTGCGCCGGTCAGGCGATAGGTGTAGGATGATCCCAATGTGATGATCAGCCATCCGGCCTGTTTCAAAAAATCATGGGCGGTCTGACGGGATTGATTCATACCCGCCAGGGCTTGCTCAGGATTGGTATGTGAAAAACGGGAATGGTGCATCCAGCTATGCCAGACTTCATTCAGCTGAAAGAGGTCGGCTGTGGTAAGCTCCCCATTATCCATATACCAATCCAGGCTCCGGCATACACTGTCCGGCCCGAATAAAATTCCATTGGGATTTTGCAGCACCGGGAATTTCAGCTCACCCAGGGCATTGCCGATATGTTCGGTAAAACAGGAACCGATCAGCATTATTTGATCCTGGTACCGGATCGGTTCAGGCAGTTTTTCCAGCGCTATATCCAGAATAAAGTCCATGATCAGTGCTTAAAAAGTTCAGCGGCCATTTGAGTACAGGCATTCAGGATAACCGGATCCATATCCGGTAACAGGTTTCTTTCCCTGAAATATTCAATCATCCGTTCGCTATCCATATTACCTACCAGTTCATCATTGGCCATCGGACAGCCGCCGATTCCTTTCAGTGCCCCGTCAAAACGAAGACAGCCTGCTTTTACTGCGGCATCCAGTTTTTCCCGCCAGTTGTCGGGTGTCGAGTGCAGGTGCACGCCGATCTCAGTTCCCGGAAGTGATTCCACCAAATACCGGGTCATCGAATAAACCTGTTCCGGACTGGCCAGTCCTACCGTATCTGCCAGTGAAATAATGCCGATATCCATTCCCACGAGCCGGTTGACCCATTCAAATACCTGTTCTTCGTCATAGGGATCGCCATACGGATTTCCAAAGCCCATGGAAATATAAATCACGAGTTGTTTACCTGATTTTACACAGATTTCCTGGATCTCTTCCACCCTTGTCAGGGATTCACGGATGGTACTGTTGGTGTTTCGCTGCTGAAAAGTTTCGGAAACGGAGAAGGGGTAGCCCAGGTAACTGATTTCATCAAATACAACGGCATCCGTTGCACCCCGGAGATTTGCAACAATTGCAAGTAACCTGGTGGAGGTACCTGAAAGATCCAGTTGCCCGATCACTTCACGGGTATCCGCCAGTTGGGGAATAGCTTTGGGTGAAACAAAACTGCCAAAATCGATGGTATCAAAACCGGCTTTCAGCAACAGATTGATATAAGCGGCTTTCTGCGTGGCAGGAATGGGTGTCTTCCAGCCCTGCATGGCATCCCGCGGACATTCGATCAATCTGACCTGATTTGAAATCATTTCATGCGAAGTTAAGACCGTCTGGCTAATTACTTTGAAAGGTTATGAACCTTATCCCGAAGGGAGTTAAAAAAGCGGTTCCTGTCTTTCTCGCCGGTTTTACTGATCAGGGTTGAACGGCTAAGCAGTGTATTAAATGATTCCATGACTTTATCCCGGAACCGGATATCCCTTGTAAATAAATAATGAAATACACTGTAAGTAACCATCGTTAAGCTATTGCCATCCAGATTAATGACCATATTATTACTGCCCAGGATAATCTCATTTACATAAAACTGAATGGGTGCTTTATAAGATACTTCATTGGCCCCTGGCAGAAATTTCACCCCTTTTTCAGTCTGCAGATCCAGATGATCAATCAGTTGCTGGAATGAATCAAGTACACGGTCATATTCCTTACGTGAACTGAAATTGCCGGATTCCTTATAATAAACCAGCTGATTGATTGTACTCTGCAGACTTTCCTGGTTCCATAACTCCACACAGGGGATCTGGTTAAATTCTTCCAGGACTTTCTGGCCTAACTGGAAACACTCATGGTACGGAAACTCTTCATAAGAGAATGTCTTATTCCGGAGTTTTTCCTGATTATTAATTGTTTTGGACCAGAAAAAAGTTTTAAAAGCGGCCATTTCCGGAAACAGAAAGAAATTCCAGATGGTGGATTCTTTACAGAGATAAAACATCTCCCGCTTTTCAAACGAATTGAAATAGTGAAATTGCCGGAGCATTCCCTTCAGGTAATCCTCAAACTCCGGCGTACTTCCGCTTAATCCGGGGGCATCAAACAAAACAGAATCAGTCTGTAACTGAATGAGTTTGTCGAGTGACAAACGGTATTTTTCGCAAATAACACGTAACTCAGTAAGTGTGATCGGCTTTTCACCCCTTATCCGGCGGTAAACACTATCTGCACTGAGATCCAGTAATGAACATAGTTCATCTACCAGTGAAAGGTGTGCCGGCAGGTTCTCTTTCAGGTGCTGAAACAATTGTTGTTGAAGCTCAATAGTTTCCATTGCATAAGAAATATACGAAAAATCCGTAATGTTCAAAAAAATGTTTACGGAAAACTGCAAAAGGCTGCCCGAAACACATTTTATAATACGGGAAAAATCCAAATCTGGATCACCTGGCAGAAAAATCACTGATAACTACCATTTTAGATTATAGTAATGCTAAAACCAATTATTTCAAACGGATGTACCTGCTGATTTTTGATAGGTCAACAAACCTGATCATCTTAAAGCAACACCATGCAAACTAAAACGATCATTTGCCTGATACTGTTTCTGGGATTCCAGTTTCATAAAGGTATTTGCCAGCAAACTGAAGTAAATATTTCATCAGACGTAACAGAAAAAAAGAAAATCAACTTCTTTGTAGTGAGTAAAAGAAAAAAAGGGAAACTGGATATGGCGACCCGTTATAATGTGTTTCGATCAAAAGTAAGAGGCTTCTTCTGTAAAAGACAATTTGTTTCCATCGTTGCACGTGATGCAAAACACGCATCGTTAAAAATAACTAAGCGCCTGCAAGCTAATGATGCCAGGTTAGGTACCATCTGGTTTGATTCTCATGGTATGTATAAAAAGGGATATTCATTATTTTATATCGGAAGTGATGAAATAAGTTACAAAACTCTAAAAGACAGTACTCTTATTAAATACTTATCGGGCTTAACCTCCTATGCGGATGCAGAATCAAGATTGGTTATCGGATCCTGTTATGGAGGTGCCACTTATAATCGGTCTTCGGTTGACTATAAGGACACGACAAGAATGAATGGAGATTCGCTGATGATTGCCATTGGCAATATAGTACACTGCGGCAAAGTATATGCATCTGAAAGCTGGGTAATGACCAAACCTGGTCTATTCCGTCGCAGACCATCCGTTGGAGGATTTCCCGGACGCAAATTGTTCAGGGATTTATGTTACGAACCGGCCTGGAAAAATATGGGAATCTGGAATAAGTATGATGCAGAAATCGGAGTATTAAGCCGAAGTAATCCGGTAGCACTCGACAGGTATGGGAATCTGATCATCCGTGGAGTTCCATTCAAACACGAAAAAACGTTCAGGAAAAGCTACCACAAAAAATCATCCCGGCTTCAGACAAATCTGTATAAGTAAAACAGGTACAAGTATATAAGTATTTGAAAGTGATTATAAGGGAAGGTCTGCAAGTTTAAAAGCACGACGGATGAAATTGAATGAATAGAATCCGGGAAAATTAACTTGAAATCCTGGTTCTTAACACTGAACGTTAAACAGATAAATTCGCTGGTTATGAATAAATATCTCATGCTTCTGATGTTAACCGTTCTTAGTTTTAAACTGGATGCGCAGCAGCAGTTAAAAACAAAGTTTATAAGTTTCTCCGTAATGAATACCCACACAGCTCTTCCCTTCGGGAAGTTTACCGGTATATTTTACAAAGCGCTTCATCCGGGTATTGAAATTTCGTATGGGAAAAACTTCGCTGTAAAAAACAAACATGACTGGTATTACGATTTCCGGCTTGCCTGTTTCTATCACCGGTTTGTACAGTATGGTATACCGGTTTACAGCAACCTGGGTTATCGGTATAAATTTAATCAGCACTGGTCTGCTTTCACTGAAGCCGGTGCCGGATACCTGCATTCCATTCCTGCTACGGCCAAACTACGGTTGAATGAGGCAGGTGACTATGAAAATAATAAAGGCCCCGGACGTAAGCAGGCCAATGCCTGCTTCGCATTGGGAGCAGGTTATCAGTTGCAAGGAGCTTCCGCCAATTCGCTCAATCTGTTTATCAGTTATCAGCAACGGCTGCAATTTCCTTTTGTGAAGTCCTATGTACCCCTTCTTCCCTATAACAGTTTTCTCCTGGGATTATCCAGACCACTGACCAGAAAAAACAAATAGCCTTTAAACTATTCGTATGAAAAAAATCGTGCTTTACCTTTTTGTACTGCCGCTCTTCCCTTGCTCTTGTAAAAAGGCACAGATCAGCATTACCACCCAGGTGGGTATCAGCAGCCCATGGTCTGACAGCAGCAGCCGTCATCCGAAAAATACCGCTTTCCTGAACCTGCTGGAAAAATATAAAAAGAAGGGGTTTCCGGGTATCTCCCTCCTGGTCAGGGATGCATCCGGTACCTGGATGGGTGCCGCCGGTAAAGCGGATCTTTCAAATGATATCGATTTTAATCCGGGTACGGTATCCAAAGCAGCGAGTATCACCAAATTTTTCATAGGCACCCTGGTTTTTCGCCTGATGGAAGATTCTGCTAATACCGGAATGGGATATGCCGCACTGCACCGCAAGGTAAAAGACTGGTTGCCGGCCAGAATTACAGACAAACTGGCCAACGGGAATCAGATCACGCTCGGACATTGTTTGAAACATGAAACGGGCATTGCGGACCTGATCAATGAAGACGCTTTTTACCTGGCTGTTCTCAATAATCCAACTAAAAAATGGGGACCAGCGGAATTACTGGAGTATATCTATGATAAACCGGCCGAATTTTCAGCCGGTGATACCGCAGTTTATTCCAATACCAATACAGTACTTGTCACCATGATCCTGGAGGCACAGACAGGAAAAAAGCATAGTCAGTTGCTCCACCAGTATGTACTGGAGCCATTGGGTTTGAAAAATACATTTTATCAGCCACATGATCTGTTGCCACGAACCACTGCACAGGGGTATTATGATCTCTATAATAATGGCAGTATTGTGAATGTATCTAATCTTGTAACCGGCAGCGGGAATGGATATGGCGGGTTATACAGTAATATTTATGATCTGTACACTTTTATTGACGCGGTGCTGATCCGTGAAACTTTCCTGAAGCCGGCATCACTGACCCTTATGAAAAGCTGGGGAAAAAAGGACGACAGTAATTACTACGGGTATGGAATTCAGCAATCATATATTCGGGGTACCGACATTGGAATCGGACATAAAGGAAGGGATCTCGGTTATTCAGCCAACCTGTTTTTCTTTCCCACACGGGGTGTTACGCATATCTTCTTTGTCAATTACGGTACCGATGCTGACAGCGGGCTTAAAGATATTTTCTTTGAATTTGTAGACGAAATGGTAGCACTGAGCCTGCAATGATCAGCTTTTCATCCGCTGGGTCATCGCTTCATACAGGATCATTCCGGTGGCCACAGATACATTCAGGCTTTCGAAATCACCTTTCATGGGAATCCTGATTTTCTCATCACATATTTTCATCAGTGCAGGGTAAACGCCTTTTTCTTCTCCACCCAATACAATCGCACAGGGGATGGTAAAATCGACCTCACTGATTGTCTTTTCAGCCGTCATTTCACTGGCAAACACCAGGATACCGTTCAGGTGAAGTTCATCGACCGCTTTCATCAGACTGTTTACACGGCAAACCGGAATCGTTTCCAGCGCGCCGGCGGAAGTCAGGATGGCATCTTCATTCA
>CAZLRY010000064.1:0-1992 GCA_964561675.1 uncultured Chitinophaga sp. | reverse complement strand
AGTTCCCGTATATCGGTACCCTGGGCCATTGTATCCAGGTAAATCCGGTCGAGTTGCTGTCCGTTTCGTAATGCATCCATTACAGCCGGGCGGCCAATGACGAGTGTATTTTTTTTGGGACGATGGGGTTGTCTGAATTGTTTCACCGTGTAAAATTAAGCGATTCGTGATGTGGAAATAAAAAACCCTGAAAAGACAGGATCTTCCAGGGTTTTTAAATGAGACTGTTCAGTTTATTTAAGACCGAAAGCTTTTTTCACTTTGCTGACATAATCCAGTTTCTCCCAGGTAAAGAGTTCAACTTTACGGGTTACCGTTTTGCCATCAGGAGAGGTGAAGGTTTTCTCAACCACCTGGGGCAAACGACCCATATGTCCGTAAGCAGCAGTTTCGCTGTATATCGGATTACGCAGTTTCAGGCGTTGTTCAATAAAGTAAGGACGCATGTCAAATACGGCTTCCACGATCTTCCCGATTTCTCCGTCGGTCAGGTCCACTTTTGCGGTACCATAAGTATTCACGTTAATACTGGTAGGCTTGGCCACTCCGATCGCGTATGAAACCTGTACAAGCACTTCACTGGCTACGCCGGCTGCTACCAGGTTCTTGGCAATATGACGGGTGGCATAAGCGGCAGAACGATCTACTTTAGAAGGATCTTTACCACTGAAGGCTCCACCTCCGTGTGCACCTTTTCCACCGTAGGTATCCACAATGATTTTACGGCCGGTAAGACCGGTATCACCATGCGGACCACCGATTACAAACTTACCAGTTGGGTTAACGTGGTATTTGATATCGCTGTTGAACAGCTTTGCGTACTTCTTGTATTTGGTCTTCATCCGGGGAATCAGGATGTTGATCACATCGCTTTTAATACGGGCCAGCATTTTAGCTTCGCTGTCAAAATCATCGTGCTGGGTTGAAATAACGATCGCATCAATACGTACGGGCTGATTATTGTCATCATATTCCAGGGTTACCTGGCTTTTGGCATCCGGACGCAGGTAAGGCATTTTAGAGTTCTTTTCGCGACGGATAGCAGCCAGTTCGATCAGGAGATTATGTGCCAGGTCAAGTGCCAGGGGCATATAGTGCTCTGTCTCGTTGGTGGCATAGCCAAACATCATTCCCTGGTCACCGGCACCCTGCTCTTCTTTCTTTTTGCGGTCTACACCCTGGTTGATATCGGAAGATTGTTCGTGAATAGCAGACAATACCCCGCAACTGCTGGCTTCAAACATGTATTCACTCTTGGTATACCCTATTTTACGGATGACACCGCGGGCGATTTCCTGAACGTCCAGGTAAGCTTTTGACTTTACTTCACCGGCAAGCACCACCTGTCCGGTAGTAACCAGGGTTTCGCAAGCCACTTTTGACTGTGCATCAAAAGCCAGGAAGTTATCAATGAGTGCATCGGAAATCTGGTCGGCCACTTTATCAGGATGACCTTCACTTACGGATTCAGAGGTAAATAAATAAGGCATGAGTTAATAGTTTTTAAGGACGCAAAGATAAGGGGGCATTTATAAAGAACAAAGCCCTTCCCGTGAAAGGAAGGACTTTTGAACATATTTTGATCACCCGTTACAATTTAGAATAGACCAGGCGCATCCGCAGCCGTTTTGCCGGGTTAATATAGCTGCCGCCGGCCAGTACCACCCTTCCATATCCAGGCTGGTCTGTCACATAGATCTGATTGATGGCATTATAGCCTGGTGAAAAGACGAAGGTTCTGACAGGGGTATATAACCGCATTTTATAATTAGCCGTCCGGTTGGTTACCATACTCTGTACATACCTCGATATATTAAACCGGTAGGTACTGTCCGACTTGATCAACCCGCCAAACGTGTTGATTTCGTAAGTATAGTTCGTGAAGTTATTGGACAACAACATATCGGCATCAAAGGTCAGTAAGGAGTCTCCTGTGGCACTGACCCGGTCCAGGAACAGGGCCTGCTGGTGCGGGAACATATCATCCCCTGC
>CAZLRY010000063.1:0-13127 GCA_964561675.1 uncultured Chitinophaga sp. | reverse complement strand
GCCGTATTATCTACAGCTGATACGCTTGTTGCCAGTACACCAGGTTCTTATATTGCGACTGTTACTGAACGTTTCGGTTGCGTAAGCCTTCCTTCTCCCGGATTTACAGTAGTGAATGCCAACGGGCCAAATAAACCAGATAAACCCGGTAACGTTTTAGCTAATGCACTTTCTCTGAGTCAGATTAAAATTGACTGGAGTGATAATCCAACGCCGGCAAACAATGAGACGAATTTTGAAGTGTATGCAGCTACACAGCCGGGTGGTCCTTACAAACTGTTAGGTATTACCGGACAGGATGTAACTACGTTTACCGCTTCCGGTTTATTATCGAATACAACCTATTACGTTATTATCCGTGCGGTGAACAACACCGGAGCCTCTGCCGTTACTGATGAAGTAGCAGTGAGCACCAATGGTGATTTCCAGGCGCCATCTACACCTGGTAATCTGCGTATCACTTCGGCCACTACGAATTCAGTTTCACTGGCCTGGAATGCGTCTACTGATAATGTAGGGGTTTCTAAATATGACATCTTTATCAATGGGGTGAAGTCATTTGTTACTTCTGCCACCAGCTTTAACTGTTTTAACCTGACTCAGGCAGACAGCGGCTACGTATTTATTGTCAAAGCAAGAGATGCTGCAGGTAATATTTCTGCATCCAGTAATTCAGTATTTGGTATTCCCCCGGTAAATACACCTCCTGTACCTGCAATGCCTGGTAATGTTACTGCCACGACCCTGACCCATAAATCTATACAGGTAAACTGGACAGATAACAGTAATAATGAAACCGGCTTCCAGGTATTCCGTTCACTGAGTCCGAATGCCGGATTTGCAGTAGTCGGAACCGCTGCAGCCAATACCAACACGTATACTGACACAACGGGTCTGTTACCCAATACGACTTACTATTACCAGGTAAGTGCAACTTATGCAAATGGCGGTTCTTCAATTAATGCAGAACCACAGGCGAGCTGGAAGTTTAACAATAGCTTCGCCGATGCCGGACCATTTAACAAAGTGCTTGTTAATAACGGCACAACATTTAATGCCGGTGACAAGCAGGAAGGTACTCATGCCCTCAGCTTCAATGGCAGTAATCAGTCTGTGGCAGTCACTACTGCAACCGGGGATTACCTGCGTGGTGGTTATGGAGGGAAAACGGTTTCCTTCTGGATGAAGTCAGCTAATAATAGCGGCAACCGTGTAATTCTTGATTTTGGAGGTAGTGATGATGGTATCACCCTGCGCCTGAATACAAATATTCTTTATGCGCATATTGCCAGCAATAATTCAAGGGTACAGCTCAGTACTCCTTATACCAGCACGGCCTGGAATCATATTGCCGTGGTATACAATGCCAATACCTTTAAACTGTATGTGAATGGGGTATTAGCCGCGTCAAACCTGGCTATGAATTTCACCAGTGTGGGTACCACTACCAATGAGTCCGCAATCGGTATTACTTCCGGAACAAATTCTGGTAATGTTACGGGCACAACTTATTTCAGTGGATTACTGGATAATATGGAAATCTTTGATTTCGCTGCCACAGATGCACAGTTGGCCAGTCTGATAAATGGCCAGCCGGCTCCGGCCTCCGCCACTACTCAGGCCGCACCGGTTCCTCCTGCAGCTCCTTCAGCAGTAGCAGCTACTGGTCTTAATCATGCTTCTGTTCAGATCAACTGGACTGATAATTCAGCAGATGAAACCGGTTTCCGTGTATATAAGTCAGATGACAACGATCAGAACTTTGTATTACTGGCAAGCCTGCCTGCGAATAGTGCTACTTATACGGATCAGGGGCTGTTTGCAAACGCGGTTCGTTATTACAAAGTATCATCCTTCAATGCAAATGGTGAATCATATGCAGCTGCCGGTGACAGTGCAATTACTACTGCTTTAGTTCCTTCAGTAAGTGCCATCACAGACAAAGTAATGCGCCATGGCACACAACTCCAGGTAAGCCTGCAGGCCAGCAGCCCGCAGAACTCACCAATTACATATAGCTTCACCAACCTTCCCGCTTTTGCCAGCTTTACTGCCGGTTCAAACGGAACTGGTACACTTAGTTTCAACCCAACCCTGGCTCAGCAAGGAACATATAACAATATCGTAGTCACTGCAACAGATGATTTCGGTAGTGGTTCCACCAGCTTCAGCCTGGTTGTAAATGATAATTTCAGCCCTGATCTTGCGACTATCAGCAATGTGACCATTAATGAAATGCAGACAACACAGGCTACCCTCACTGCCACCGATGCAAATCCGGCAGATGTAGTAACCTGGACTTTCAGTGGCCTGCCTTCATTTGTGACACCTGTAATCAATGGTAATTCTGTACAACTGAATTATGCACCTGGTTATGCAGATCATGGCAGCTACACTGTAAATGTAACAGTGGACGATGGCAACTTCGGTATCGACAGTAAGACCTTTACCATACTGGTAAATGATGTGACTCCCGGACGTAAGTTGTTTATCAACTTTACCGATGGCAGTATCGCCACACCTGCTCCATGGAATGCAACAGCCAAGCAACCGGCTTTGAACGATAATTTTGCTTCCCTGAAAGATGAGACAGGTGCCACAACCGCGATTGGTATGCGTATCCTTACCCCCTGGGGTAATATCGGAAACGGTTCCAATGTACTGGGTGCGAATACCGGTAATAACTCCGGCGTGTATCCTGACGCGGTGATCCGTTCAGCATATTGGACTGATGCATCTGTTCAGAACCTTAGTTTCTACGGCCTGGACCTGAATAAGAAGTATTCATTTACCTTCTTTGGCAGCCGTGGAAGTGTTGCTGACAACCGGACTTCAAATTATACTATGAAGGGCCAGACGGTAACATTGAATGCCGCCAGCAATACTCAGAATACAGTTACGATTCCTTCATTGGTGCCTGAGAATGATGGTACCTTAGGTCTGACACTGGCCAGAGGAACCGGTTCTAACTTTGGCTACCTGAATGCAGTAGTAATCGAAGAAGTATATGATGACGGTTCAGCCCCTGCACGTCCACGTAATTTAACTGCCCAGTTAAACGGTGGTAATGCACAACTGAACTGGATCGATGCGGCTTATAATGAAACCACTTACGAGGTATACCGTGCCGTTGCAATTGGCGGACCTTATACACTGCTTAACCCTGGAGGTAATTTTGTAAACCTGCAAAGCTATCAGAACAATGGCCTGGCCGGAAATACACAGTATTTCTATACAGTACGAGCGGTTAACGGTATCGGTAATTCTCCGTTCAGTGATACGGTATCCGTAACCACTGGTAATGGAGCTCCTGTAATGAGCATTCAGACTAACCTCTCTATGCGGATCCAGGAAACCCTGAATGTGCCAATCACTGTAACCGATGAGCCTGGTGATGTGGTAACACTTACTGCGACTAACCTGCCTGCTTTTGCCACCCTGGTGGACAATGGTAATGGTACAGGAACCCTGCAGTTAGTTCCGGGTAATACCCTGGGTATCTTCAACGGTATCACCATCACGGCTACTGATAGTCATGGTGCCAGCAACTCGGCTACGTTGCGTGTTGTGGTAAGGGATATTTTCAACTCGGTTTATGTAAACTTCAGCAATACGACTACGCTGGTGGGCGGATCACCCTGGAATAATTTCAACAGTGTTCCTTTTGCCGGTAAAGTGCTGAATAATATGATAGATGACAGCGAAACACCAACCGGTATTTCCATTACTCAGGTGGATACCTGGGAAGGGGCGAATAACCTGGGTGCTTCAACAGGTAATAACTCTGGAATTTACCCGGATGCAGTCATGCAGACGGTTTACTATCAGAGCAGCACAACACCAATGCGTCTCCGTATTGCCGGTCTCTCTGGTGGCAACACCCGGTACAACCTGGTATTCTTCGCCAGCCGTCAGGCAGGTGACGACAGAAGTACGATGTATACAGCTAATGGACAGTCTGTAACCCTGAATGCAGCTAACAATACCAACCGTACAGTGCAGCTGAATGGTCTGCAGGCAGATGGTAACGGTGAGATTACATTCGAGTGTATCAAAGCCGGAACTTCTCCTTATGCTTACCTGGGTGCCATTGTGATTCAGTCTTATGAGGATGATGGAACACCGTTCCCTCCGTCCAACCTGGTAGCACAGGCGATTTCTAAAACCCAGATCAAACTGACCTGGAGTGACAAATCAAGCGATGAGAGTGGTTTTGAAGTACTCCGTGCTGAATCTTACAATGGTGTCTACACCATTCTGGATACTACAGCGGCCAGCGAAGCTACTTATACTGATGGTTTCAACCTGCTGCCTGCTAAAGTGTACTATTATAAGGTAAGGGGTATCCGTAACGGGGTTTACTCTGCCTTTACCAATGTGGCGAGCACATCCACTTTCAGTTACTCTGTGTTTATGAACTTTAACCGTCAGAATAACGCATCAGCTCCGTGGAACAATACAGCCCGTGCTCCTGAACAGGGCCGTGTATTTACGAACCTGCGTAATGACCTGAATAACGTATCGGGACTTGAAATGACCGTAATTAATAACTTCAGCGGAGATAATCCGAGTGGTATGATTACCGGTAATAACAGTGGTGTATGGCCTGATAATGTGCTGCGTAGTTCATGGTGGGTGGATATCGGGGTGGTTTCCACACTGAAAATCTCTAACCTGAATCAGAACCTGCTCTATTCATTCGTCTTCAGCGGAAGCCGTAATGGAGCCGGTGACAGAACCTGTATTTATACGATTAATGGTAAGAGTGTTTCATTGAATGCCTCCTTTAATATCAGTCAGGTGGTACAGATTGACGATGTGAAACCTGACAATAACGGTGAAGTATTTATTGATGTATCGCTTGGCACATATGCTATGTACGCTTACCTTAACGGTATGGTTATCAACGGATACAAGCGTGGCGACACGACCAGTACCGGTGGTACAGGCAGAGGAATTGAGCAGTTCATTGTACTGGATAAGAAACCAGCCACTGTTCAGCCAGCAGTTATTGCAACTACAGCAAAAGGTCCGGTAACCCCTGTTGAAGCCGTTTCTCAGGTATCGGTTTACCCGAATCCTTTCGCAGATGATATCAATGTATCCTTGTCACTGGAAAATGATCTGGACCGGGTGACCATTCGCCTGACAGATGCAGCCGGACATGTGGTTTACAATAAAGACTTCAGCGGGCTCCGGAAAGGAGAGTGGAGGCAACAACTCCAGATACCGGGTGAACAGCTTACAGCCGGTGTCTATATCCTGGAAATAAGGGGATCAGACAAAACACTACCCCCTCGGACATTTAAACTGATAAAGAATCGTTAGTAATTTTAGTCCGGTAATTTAAATTACCGGACTTTTTTTATTTTATTTACACCGTATCTTATACTCTATTATGGAACTCATCTATTTTTTCCGCATTATTTTTAAAAGAAAATGGATCATTCTGGCGGCTGGCCTGGCAGGCGTAGTTGCGGCTTTCCTGCTGACGATGAACAAAAAACCGTTGTTTAAGTCACAAGCCCAGATGTCCACCGGTTTTACGATCAGTGAAGAAATCAAGCTTTCGGATGACATTTTTAACATCCCTCAGATTGATGTGAAATTCAATAACGTAATTGAAAACATCAACTCGCCCAAAGTATTGAACCTGCTTTCGTATAAACTGCTCCTGCATGATTTCGGAAATGAGTCAGCCTTTATTGTACCTGATAAATCAAAATGGGAAAAAAACGAGCTGCTTAAAGGGGTCAATACCGATAGTGTCCGGAAAATTCTCAACGAAAAATACAGTTCCATGCAAATGCTTCGATCCGGCATTAAAGCGGAAAAGCAGTTACAGGAACTGTTGAAGGAATATGGGTATGATCTGGATAATATGCGAAAATTTTTGCATGTTTCGAGGTTTCAGCGAACCGATTATATCAATATTCTCTATCATTCCGTAAATCCGGAGTTGTCTGCCTTTGTGGTCAATAACCTGATTACCGAATTTCACCGTTACTATGAGGCTTTCAGAAGGGAACGGTCCCTGGAGTCAATGGTTGCTATGGATTCGCTGGTGGTAAAGCGTAAAGCTGAACTGGATGAAAAGATCAGGGCTAAAAGCCAGTATCTGGATGATTCGGTCGTTTCTACAATGGATCCTAATCTGGTAGGGGCGAATAAACTCAGCCAGATCAGTATGTACGAATCTTCACTGGCGGAAGAAATTTCACGGGTGCAAAACCTTTCTTACCAAATGGAGCAGATTGACCTGCAACTGAAATCTCTCGGGGAAGCACCTGCACCAGTTACTAACAATGCGGACAACCAGGAATATTTCCGGCTGCGTAAAGAGTACAATGACCTGTATGATAAATATATTAAGCAGGGGGCTACAGACCAGGAAATGAAACTCAGGCTGGACGACCTGCAGCGGAGACTGAAGTTGTCTGCACCTACCGGGGGCATTACCACGGATAATAGCGGATATAACAACTCGCAGCGCAACTCCCTGATGCAAACAAAAATTGATCTGGAGGGACGGCTTCGTTCTGCCAATTCAAAAATCACCTTCTATCGGGGTAAACTGGCCGAAGCCGGATCTTTTATCTCAGCGGCTTCCCCGGATAAATCGGGCCGTCTCGTACAACTGGATAAGGAAATTGAAGTGGCCATGCTGGAATACACCAGTGCCAAGGAAAGGCTTACGTTGGCTTCCAGTATTAATGAGACAGGGATATCTAATTTCAAACAAACCCTCTATGGTCAACCTGCCTTAAAGGCCGAGCCCTCCAAGCGACTGATCATTATGGCGCTCGCCGGATTTAGTGGAATTGTGATCTCTGCTCTTGTATTTATTTTCCTCGCCTATATCGATCAGTCAATTAAAACCCCGCAACAGTTTCAGCGACTGACTGGTCTGCCTTTAATTGGAACCATCAATGTAGTTAACCTGAAAGCCACCCGGATAAAAGAACAGGTGACTCAGGTGGAAGAAAATAGCGACAATAACCGGCATAATACATTCCGGGAGTTATTAAGAAAACTGCGCTACGAAATTGAGAGCAGTGGCAAAAGGGTTATTTTATTTACGAGTACAGAACCACAGCAAGGTAAAACGACGCTCATACAGGCACTGGCTTTCAGCCTCAGCCTGAGTAAGAAAAAAGTGTTGCTGCTGGATACGAACTTTTGTAATAATGACCTTACTGTCTATAATGATGCAAAACCAACCCTGGAGAAATATTCCGCCGAAGGTCATGATGTGAAAGCAACTGAAATAACTGACCTGATCACCAATACCGGCGTGGAAAACGTGGATATTATTGGCTGCCAGGGAGGTGATTACACACCCACAGAAATTCTTCCCAAAGACCACCTGCTGAACCACCTGAAGACCTTTTTACAACAGTATGATTTTATACTGATGGAGGGCGCTCCCCTGAATGGTTTTACAGACACAAAGGAACTTTCTCAGTATGCGGATGGAATCCTGGCTATCTTCTCAGCGACCGCTGAAATCAAACCAGCCGACAAGGATTCGATCAAGTATTTTAAAACGGTGAAATCCAAATTCCTGGGTGCCGTACTCAATAAGGTGGAAAACAGCGATATTAATCTCTAAGCAAAACCTGGGGGCATTTTGAACAGTAAAACAGATGTTGATAAACTGGTAAATCCAGGTGTAAAGCCTGTTATCCATTTTGGATGGGTAGACTATGCCCGGGGATTGGCCATTCTGCTGGTGGTATACCGGCATTGCCTGGTTGGACTGCAACGGGCAAGAATAGAGGTTTCCGCACAATTATATTCCGTACAGGAATTTCTATATAATGTCAGAATGCCGGTGTTCTTTGTGCTTTCAGGCATTTTCCTGCATGCTTCACTTAAGAAAAGCGGGACGGGTTTGCTCTTCAAAAAAAAAGCAGCCAATCTGCTGTATCCCTACCTGATCTGGTCGGTGCTCCTGGTCAGCCTGCAGTGGATTTTTTCGGCTTATACTAATTCTGACCGGACAGCCCGTGATTTCCTGTATATCATCCTGCAACCCCGCGAGCTGGATCATATGTGGTACCTGCTGGCCTTGTTTAATTCTACCGTTCTTTACCTGCTGCTGGCACCTGTATTCGGCAGGAATATGGTTGCACATTTATGCCTGGCCCTGGTTCTTCATTTTGCCAGCTTTTACTTAGTACACTGGAATTTCTTTTCAGACATTGCCTATCATTATATTTTCCTGGTGACCGGAGCACTGGTATCAGATCAGGTGGGCAAATGGGAAGCAGTCACAACGCGAAAGAACGTCATCCTGCTTTTACTGGTGGCACCCGTTTTTATTGCAGGTCAGTTATACTGGCTACGCACCATCGGGCCCAATTACCAGACCACTTACTGGTGGGAACTGGCCCCCTATCTGCTGATCATCCTGGTTGCCTGTTTTGTTTTTTACCTGTTGAGCCGCTTGATGGAAGCCTGGGGCCGGCTGAGCTGGCTGGCTACAATCGGACGGTACTCCCTGTATATTTATATCCTGCATATTCATGTCATTGCGGTTGTACGGATTTTCTTTGTCCGGTTTGCCGGTAATCCCGAACCCCACCTGGTGCTGGCTACCAGTATTTTGCTGGGTATTCTTTTGCCAATATTCGTGTATAAGTTCACCAGCCGGATGGGATGGAAATTTTTGTTTGCGGCTCCATTAAACACCCGGAAAAAATGAGCAAAAAATATTCATATTGGCTCGATACGGGTAAATATGCGATGCTGCAAAAGCTGTTTTCCATTTTGCTGGGGATGCTCTCCTTTATGGTACTGGCACGGATTTTTATTCCCGCTGATTTCGGGGTTTGGGGACTCTTTATCATTATCAGTTCAGTCATTGAAACATGCAGAAATGCATTGGTCAGGAATGGATATATCCGGTTTATCAATGCCCGGCCTGCTTCAGCAAAACCATTTATTGAATCAGCGGCCATGCTGACAAACGTATCGTTTACTATTCTCCTGATTATCGTGTTGCTTTTTTCCGGCTATTTCTTTGAGTCCCTCTTACGGGCCAATGGATTGGGGACCATGATGCAATATTATGCGGCCGGACTCCTGCTGCTGGCTCCTTTTTCCTGGTTTGAAAACTTCTTTTATTCAAGGATGGATTTCAGGGCCATTTTCTGGATGTATTTATTGCGGAATGCAGGTTTCCTTGCGGTGGTACTGTTCTTTTATATTTCGGAGAGTCCGCTGGATAAGAATATGGCTGTAATATGGTATTCACTGGTATTGCTGCCGGGAATTGTTGCCGCGGTATACTTTTATAAAGCACATGAGCCGGTCAGGATGGTGCGGAATATTCCTTTGCTGAAGGAGTTCCTGCATTACGGGAAATATGTGTTGGGTAACAATTTCTTCTCACTTGTTTTTGTGAGTACCGATAGTTTTATGACTTCCAGGTATGTATCTGCAGTCGCTTTATCCTATTATGGAACCGGCACCCGGTTACTCAATTTCGCCGATATACCGTCGCAGGTGCTTGGAGATATCATGTTTCCAAGGGCCGCGCAACTGGTGGCAAATGGCACCAATGAGGAAGTCAGGCGAATTTATGAGAAAACAGTAGCCGCATCCCTGACACTGATACTTCCTTTTGTGCTGGTTGTACTATTGTTTACGGATTCAATTATCCTGGTACTGGTCGGACCGCAGTACCTGCCTGCCAGACCGCTGATTATGCTCTTGATATTTTATGCTGTTTTTTTACCCTTTGTAAAACAGTTTGGCAATATCATGGATGCCAAGGGTAAGCCACATATTAATTTCTGGCTGATGATGGTCATGGCTTTCTTTAACCTGCTGGCCAACTATTTTTTCATCCGGCATTTCGGTATGTTTGGATCTGCAATCGGAACGTTATCCTCCTATGTAATACTATTTTTATTTACCCAGATAGTATTGAACCGGATGATCGGCGTAAACACCTTCCGTTTGCTCGGGTATATACCCGCACTCTATACAGATTATTTCAGGATGGCGATCCAGTTTATTAAAAAGTATAAAAACAGGAAACCATGAAAAACAGGGACATCATAGTTACCAGTTTGCAATCCTGGGACAGCGAAATCGGCAGTAACAGTTTTAATATTGCCAGGGAATTTGCCCGGTTCAACCGGGTTGTCTATGTTAACCGGGCACCGGAAAGGGGAACTGTAGTGATGAATTTTTTCAACCGGTTACGGGGAAAGAAGGGTAAGCCGAATGGGGTGAAAAAGGAGGCGATGTACCTGGCAGAACCCAATTTATGGGTCTTTACCCCTTCCACAGTTTTAGAGTCGATCAATCCGTTGCCCCCCTTTCTGTACGATTTTTTTGCCCGGATCAATGCAAGGCGTTTTGCCGGTGATATACGGAAAGCCTGTCAGGAGCTCGGCTTCCGGGATCCGGTGCTATTTGTTGATAATGATTTTTTCAGGGCATACCGGCTCACTGATTATCTCTCCGTCAGCCTGTTTATTTATTATATCCGGGATTTTCTGCTGACACAGCCCTATTTCCGTAAACACGGTACCCGGGTGGAGGCCGCAGTGATCCGGGCTGCCGGTCAGGTTGTAGCCAATTCTTCCTACCTCGCGGCATATGGGGAAAAGTTCAATAAGCGATCCGTTGATATCGGACAGGGGTGCGACTTTACCCATTTCGACCCTTCCCGGACCTATACCCCAAATTCATTCTACAAGCAGCTTAAAGGGCCTGTAATCGGTTATGTGGGTGCCCTGGTTCATTACCGGCTGGATTTACCACTCATTGAGTCATTGGCGGCCCGGCGGACCGATTTGAATTGGGTGTTTGTAGGGCCAGCGGATGACATTTTCAGTGCCAGCACATTGCATCAGATGTCCCATGTTTATTTTGCAGGAAGAAAAGAAGAAAAGGAACTCGCCTCCTGGGTGGAAGGATTTGATGTGTGTATCAATCCACAACTGATCAATGAAGTAACCGTAGGTAATTATCCGAGGAAAGTGGATGAATACCTCATTATGGGTAAGCCGGTGGTGGCCACCTATACCGCATTTATGCAATCATTTTTGCCCTGGGTCTACCTGGCAACGGGTGCGGATGAGTATAATTCAGCCTTAGACAAAGCGATCGCTGAAGCGGGTACTCCGGAATTGATCAGTGGCAGAAAAGCGTTTGCCGCCTCCCATACATGGGAAGCGTCTGTACAAAAAATTTATGAATCATTAAATGACAGGAAGGATGCCTGAAGACCGTAAATTTTCTGACAACCAGATACAGGAGATCATCGTAACGATTTTTATTTTTATCGTAATCGCTGCTGTTTTTCTCAAAGTCCTTTTTATGTAAAAAATAAAAAATGGCAAACACCGGGACTAAAAATAATATACTCTTATTGTTGCTGATGGCCGTTTTGGCTGTTGCAGCTTCGGCTGCCGTGATTTTTGCCGGTCCGGTAAAAGGGGTGATGGTACCCGGAGCGGTTGTGGGCTTGTTTGCCGGCGTGTATGCGATTATCAATTACAGGTTTGGGTTTTATGCCGCTATTGCACTTGGTTTTTTCATATTCTTTGCGGGCAGACTGGCCGGACAGGCTTTCCCGTCCGCATTTCTTGTAGATATACTCATCTGGGCTTCTTTCCTGGGTATGCTCATTGAACACTCCCGTAAACGGGTCAATGTTACACTGGGAGGAGGACATATTATTTCGTATGGATACCTGGTATATACTTTATTCCTGGTTGGGGAAGTATTTAATCCGAATATGGCATCTGTTGAGGGCTGGTTTTTTGTTTTACGGAAATTCCTTCAGTTTGTATTGATATATATAATTGCCCTGAATGTATTCAGCGACCTCCGGAAGATTTATTTTTTTATCCGCTTCTGGGCCATCTTATCCCTGATCGCCGGCTTTTATGGCTGCTTCCAGGAATGGTTTGGTTTCTTTGATTTTGAACTGGATTGGGTATGGAGTGTACCCGGACGTGCAGGGCTGTACTTCCTCGACAACGGGATGTTCCGTAAATTTTCAATCTTGTCTGATCCGGCCGCTTTTGGCATCATCATGGGCTCCACTTTTCTGGTGCTGCTGGTAATGATGTTGCATATGAAGAGAAAAATATGGAAAGCAGCCTATGCGATCACCGCTTTTTTTGTGATACTGGGCGTTGGTTATTCGGGTACAAGAACGGCTTATTTTGTGATTGCGGCAGGGGTGGCGCTTTACATCCTGATGAATATTACAAACAAAAGGACCCTGGTTTTTGCCAGCTTTTGTTTCCTTGGATTTGGCTTTATTCTATATGGACCCGTATATGGCAATGCCACCATAAACCGGATCAGGACCACCTTTGAGTTTTCAGAAGATGCCTCCCTCAAAGTAAGAGACGAAAACCGACATTTTATACAGCCGTATATTTACCGGAATCCGATGGGTGGGGGACTGGCCACCAGCGGAATTGCGGGACTGGATTATAATCCGGGTCACACATTGGCCGGTTTTCCACCTGACAGCGGATTCGTTAAAACCGCGATTGAAACGGGTTGGATCGGGTTTTTTCTGCAGTGCCTGCTCTATTTTCTGATACTTAAATCGGGGATACAGACCTATTACCTGTCGAGGAATAAATATCTTCGTATAGTTGTATTGGCTGCTGTGGTGGGAGTGTTTACCTTTATTATTGCACAGTATGGTCAGGAAGCCATCGGACAGGTGCCAGGCTGTTTCCTGTTTTATTCCTGTCTGGCTATTTTTGTACAAGCCCGCAAATTTGAAACTTCAAACAAAAACATATGAAAATTCTGTTATCCCTTTTACTGATCCTGGTATTTTCAACAGCTGGTGCACAATCCTTACTGGATTCGGTGGGCAATCCCGGATTTAATCTGCAGGATACCATTTCGGAAAAACTGGCTGACCTGGCAATTACTAACCGGAATGTCGTAGTGGAGCAAAGAGACCTGGATGTAAAGAAGTATGAAATGAAGAAGAACAAGGCGGCCTGGTTAAACAATATCGGGGCAAATTTTAACCTGAATGAAGCCAACATCAATAGCAGCAGCACCAATAATGCCAATTTGTTTTTCCCCCGGTATAACCTAAGCATGAATCTGCCACTGGGTTATTTTTTCAC
>CAZLRY010000062.1:0-13218 GCA_964561675.1 uncultured Chitinophaga sp. | reverse complement strand
ACTCCGACGTTTAAGTCGGTTGAGATTTTAAGCATAGAGAAACGGGGATTATCCTGGGAGCTCGCAGTAGTGGCCACCTGAAACATATAATTTTCAGAAGGAGAACTGAACCGGATACTGGCTGAACTCTGGCTGTTTCCCAAAACTGCGTTCAGGACATTGGGAACAGTTAAAATATCCGCATCATAGCCCAATGTATTCTGGTGTGCCGGATTGCGGGTGGTTACCACCGTACCGTATCTGGATATGGTACTGTTCCACATATCATTCAGATTGGCAGTGGCATTGGGTGTTAAACTGGTATATGAGCCCACCAGCGGATTTGAATTCTGCTTGAAGGAGTATTCGTCCGTTGATACACGGTCTCCGTCAAACACCACGGCTCCCAGTTCGCAACTTACCGGTCCTGCGGGTGGCGTTAAAAAACCTGAAATAGGTATATTCAGAGAAGGGTCGCCTCCGTTCATAATGGCAGAACCGTCAAAGACCGTCAGGTTTCGGATGATGGTTGCCGGATCTGAATAAGCAATCACAATGGTCCAGCCACCTGCCGCGTTAACGATGCCGGCCGGACTGCACACGTTGGCGATGGTGTATGTACCATTCGGACTGGCCGCATTCACTAAGGAAGTAATATCAATAAAACAACGGTAACCAGTATGCGGAAGTCCGGGGACCAGTGTTCCGTTATGGTAATCTGTCTGGGTGGAGCTAAGATCAGTAAAAACAGCTGATCCCGGCAGTTTCAGTTTGACCGCTGTTTCCCCGGTAATCCAGGCCGTATTGGCACCATCCGTTCCCTGCGTGGCTCCCCAGTACAGACCGGCAAACAATACCTGCGAACAGGAAGGAAGGGCAAGATCTGCAGAGGAGGAGTTAAAGATCAGCGGATCCACACCGGTCAGTTCGAGGTTAAAGGAAAGGTCAGAACTGCTGGCATTCGCCTGGTGCATTTCCACCGCTATGTCATTATTTCCCGCACTGAAAAAAGTATTGGCAATCGTAAAACTGATCACGGCATCCTCAATGGCTGATGAAGCGGTCGTGCCATAGACCGGTACACCGGCCGGCATATTGTTTCGCCCGACTTCCACACCATTTACATACACTACAAACCCATCATCTCTTTCTACATTAAAGCGGAATGCCCCGTAAACAGTGGGATCGGCGATACTGATTGTTTTCCGGAAATAGCTGGTTATATACTTGTTGCCGGTTGGCACACATAAAGTGCCTCCGCCCCCGGAAGGTATACAGGTAGCTTCGTCTCCGTCTCCATAACCCAGTTCCCCATTACCCGATGACCAGGCCGCGTCATTATATCCCAGGTTTTTCCAACTACCTGCAGGAGCGGCACCGGTGGAATAAAATTTCCAGGAGGCCCCATAAGGAACCAGGGTCGTTCCGGATATATCAATATTCGCCCCGGAATTGCCGTTATTTACCGCTGTGCCTCCGGGAGGCGCTTCACTGGTATTTACACCAGACGAGGTAATAATGTTATTGGCCACAAATGTGATATTACCTTTCACAGATGCATTATAATATCTCGGCGTAAAAGCGCGGAGTACCTGGGCGGTTACCCGGGTACTGACAGCAATTATCAGCAGAAATAATATAAAAATGATCCGTTTCATTTATTCACTTAGTGAACCATCATTTTTTGTTGTACCGCTTCACCCCGGCTGTTGCGTAACTCACAGATATATACACCCGGAACCATTGCGTATTCTTTCCGGGTGGTTCCTTTTTGCAGTTGCAGCTCCTCACTTCTGAGCTTCGCACCAGTAACCGCATACAGGGTCAGACTGAACTGATCATCCTTTTCTGTATGGCAGTCCACGATCATCTTTCCGGCGATTCCCGTTTTCATTTTTATATCGAACCCGGTATAGGAATCCCCTGTTACTTTTTTAATACCGAAATAAGCCGGATTAGTTCCTGCTGCAGCCAATGAAAGCCGGTAAAAGGAAGTACCCGGCAAGGGTTGCTGATCCAGGTAACTAAAAGATTGTTCGCCGGCAGCAGGGGCCACATCAATGGTACCCAGTCTGGCGAAATCTCTTCCATTGGCAGATCGCTCTATAATAAACTGTTCAGCCGCATGATCCACCAGTACGGTCCAGTTTAAGGCAACACCCCTATCGGTCCGTTTGGCTTCAAATAACATCAACTTCACGGGTAGTGTGCTGGAGGTAGTAATACTGAACTGATCGGTGATACAGCCAAACTCATCCGATACGCTATAATTGGTAATTGCATTGACCGGAGGGGTTACACTTATTGAACGGGTGCTGGCCGTTGTACTCCAGCTGTAATTACCAGGCCAGGAGGCAGTCAGGGTTCTGGATGAACCATTTGATATTGTATAATTGCTGGTCTTATTGACATCTTTAATAATCGTAAACTGATCAAAGATGGTTCCATTGCGACGGAGCATCTTTGCGTCCAGGCGGTTATCCTCTACTTCAAAATAAAATACACCTCCGTCATTCAGTGCATAAGGCATGGGACCGGTACCAAAACCGGCATTCATGGTACCACTGGCTCCTGCCGAACCGGACACCACATACACGGTACCGTGATTCGCGGGACTGGAGTTATACACATAGGGACAGGTAGCCCCGCTGGTATAGGTGGCACTGGATGTACTCAATGCATGGGTGCCGGCATTGAAGGAAGCCCAGTTCCCGGTATAATTTTTAATCAGGTATCCTCTTTCATAATTATGACTGTGTCCGCAAACGATCATATCCACCCCTCTTGTTTCAAGGAAACTGATAAAGTTTTGCCGGATACTCACGAGATCGCTCTCTGCGTCTGAATTATGACTTCCTTTTGTGTAAGGAGGGTGATGCCAGTAAGCGATCGTCCATTTCTTTGTATTGGCAGCCAGGTCATTGGTCAGCCAGGTTTTCAGGGCTGTACCCCCGGCAGTCTCCATACTCGTACCATCACTTTCTATGCCATAGGAATCAAGAGAGAGAAAGTGAATATTGCCGATATCATAGGAGTAAAAATTTTGTTTATTGGAAGCTACACCGCCGGCCTCCCCGGTTTGTGGTACGGTAAAACTGTTATGATAGGCCATATTGCGAAAAGTCTTATTGGCCGCACTGTTTCCATAATCATGATTACCCGGTGAAGGATAGAGTTTATGGTTACGCAACATGTTCGTGCCGTAGATATCAAAAAAGTTGGCGGTGAATTCTGCGTCGGTTCCGGAGTTGTATGCATTATCACCGAGCAACAACCAGGCATCCGCCGCATCAATACTGTTAGCGGACAAATAGCTCAGGTAACTGGCCAGACTTTCGTCCTGATAAGCAATATTACCACGACCGCAGTCGCCGAAAGCAATCACCCTGATTTTGCGAGTAGTATTGGAAGCCGGCAAAGTGGTAAAGAACTGACCGGCCTCGGGTAATTGAGTGGCGGTCGAATTTCCAATGCGGTAATAGTATTTGGTATCGGTGGATAAACCATTTACCCGGATAATATGTTCGGTAACGGCACTGGCATCATTGACCACAATGGGATAACTGCCGTAAATGGTCCCGAGTTCCACTTTAGAATTTTCGGCAGCCGAAGTTCTCCAACGGATGGTGATCCCATCCTGGCTCCCTGCCTGCAGGTAAGGTCCGCGGCTCAGGCCGGCTGAAAAAGCATCATTGCCCAACAACTGCAGGTTAAAAGAAATATCACTGCTGGTAGACACGGGTGGTGATCCGGACACAGTCGCCTGGTGCATTTCCACGGCAATGGTATTGTTGCCGGATACAAAAGCTGATGTGGCCACGGTAAAATTCACAATACCATCTTCTACAGCACTGGATGCCGCTGTACCATATGTTACCGCACCTGCGGCCAGATTATTTCTTACTACCTCCACTCCATTTATATACACCACAAAACCGTCATCCCGGTCAATATTGAAACTGAAGTTTGTATACACGGTGGGATCCGGAATATTAATCACTTTACGGAAATAATAGGTGGGCCATTTGTTACCGGACGGAACACAGAGCGAACCGGCTACCGGACTGGCTGCCGGAATACAGGTAGCTTCGTCTCCGTCACCATAACCTAATTCGCCGGCACCGGAAGGCCATGCGGCATCATTGTAGGATGTGGTTTCCCAATTGGAAGGATAGTTAGCCAGGCTGTTAGCCCAGTACTTCCAGGAGCTGCCATAAGGGATAATGGTTACCTGTGCTTTAAGTGTTGTGGCAAATAAAAATAACAGGCAGGCAGAAAGGCTACGTGTAAATAAGGATATTGTTTTCATTAGTTGCGGATAGGGCTTTTGCAACTATAAAATTCGCTCAATATACCCGCATAAGCAATCGGTATTAATACTGTTTCTTCGTAAGCATATTGCTTAAACCGACTACACAATAACCCTTAGGCAGATTTTTTTCCAGAAAGGTTAACTGCCGGAGCATTTACTATTTCCTCCCGGATCCTTGCTGACATCCGCTATAATCTGACAAGACCAGGCTGAATGATTTCAATCCTTTTAAAAATCGTACTTTTATCGGATAAGTACAGATAAACATGAATACCAATAAACCAGTAATCGGCATTTCCTGCGGCGATATAAACGGCATCGGCATTGAACTGATTATTAAGACTTTTTCTGATAACCGGATCCTGGAACATTGCACCCCCGTGATTTTTGCTTCCAATAAAGTGATCAACTTTTACCGGAAGACCCTGCCGGAACTGAACCTGAGCTTCAGCAGTATTAAAGATTTCTCCCGGATCAATCATAAACAGGTTAACCTGTTTAGCTGCTGGGAAGAAGATATTCAGGTTACCCCCGGTCAACTGACTGACGAAGGCGGTAAATACGCCGTGCTCTCCCTTCAAACTGCGGTGGCCGCCCTGAAACAAAAACAAATTGACGGGCTGGTAACCGCCCCGATCCATAAAAAGAATATTCAATCCGCTGATTTCAATTTTACCGGGCATACCCCCTATCTCAAACAGATGTTTGGCGTGAATGATGTAGTGATGATGCTTTGTGCCGGCGATTTCAGGGTGGCACTCGTTACCGAACATGTGCCGGTAGGCGATGTGGCCAAACATATCACGAAAGAAAAAATACTCAGCAAACTCCACCTGATCAATCAAAGCCTGCAAAAAGACTTCGGGATTGAAAAACCAAAAATTGCCGTATTGGGACTGAATCCCCATGCCGGTGACGAAGGCCTGATCGGTAATGAAGAAGAAACGATTATCAAGCCAGCCATCAAAGAAGCCAAAAACAATAATATGCTGGTGGTGGGACCTTATAGTGCCGATGCCTTTTTTGCCCGCCGGAGTTTTGAGCGGTTTGATGCCGTACTGGCCATGTATCACGACCAGGGACTGATTCCGTTTAAAACACTGGCTTCGGGTGATGGGGTTAATTTTACCGCAGGACTGCCGGCGGTGCGCACTTCACCGGATCATGGAGTGGCTTTTGATATCGCAGGGAAAGACAAGGCAGATAACTCTTCCTTCCTCACCGCCATCTTCGAGTGTATTGATATTTTTAACCGGAGAAACGGTTTTTTGGAAAGCCGGAGGAACCCCTTACGTAAAATGACTCCGTCCATACTGGCCAATGCCAAGGACGAGATTATTGAAGAGTAGATCAGTTGAAAACAGTATCAGCTACCCCTTTATTGATTTCATAAGAAGCATAGGCAATTTCCACTTTGCCTTTCTGGTTCTTAGCGTCCCGGGCTGGCGCTTTACCGGTACCATTGTCATAATCAATGGTTACTCCTTTGGGTAATTTATAATCGCGGGTATTAAAACTCAGTTCCACATTATCCGGCAGTCCCCATTCGGCATACTTCTTATAAGTCATCAGTAATTCATAAGTGCCGTTTTCACGGGTGCTGATCACCGATTTAATCATGAGCAAACGGGCTTCATCAATATAGAGGGTAGCCCGGGTGATATTTTCCTCATCACTGAGCGGAAATATTTTGATCACTTTACAGGTGATTCCGGCAATCTTTTCTGTTCCGGATTCCACCGCTTCAAAATTGGAAAGCCCCAGCACATTGTTCATGTTCACATTCGCCGAGCCTTTCGGAATAAACGACACCCCGCTTTCGTTTTTAATCTTCAGTTTATCCGGCTTTTTATAATATACTTTAATGTTGGCCACCGGGGCTTTAATAAAAATAACATTGGTCTTCATCTTTCCGGTAGCGGTATAATCATTGACCTTATCGTATTTGGTCTTTACTTTTTGCAGCAGATCCTTAGCAGTTTGTGCCTGGACTAATACCGTGATCAAACAAACCGGGAGGAGCAGGAAAAGTCGTTGTTTCATAAAAGGGGATTAACTGAGAATATCTTTTTTATTAAAGCCGCGTATACTGATCGCCAGGAAAAGTACAATATAACCCAGCAGGATCAGTCCGCTTCTTACCAGGGCCATCGGGTTTTCCACAGAACCTGAAACCGTGGCACCTTCCACATTTTTATCTACATAGAAAAAACCTTTCCAGCCCAGCATATGGGTGGTAAAGGACCAGGGATTGATGGTTTCTTCAAAAACGGGTACTCTCAGCTGCTGCACAATGGTAAATACAATCACCACACATACGGTTGCCACGATGGGTCCCAGTGAGTTTTCTGAAAACACGGAAAACATGAGCGCCATCGCGGCGATGGTCGTCAATGCCAGGGCCGCAAATATGAAGGCGGCAAAAAACCGCCAGACCACATCGCCGGATTTCATAATATGCATATCCGTTTCTTTGAACACCACCAGGTCTTCTGTACCAAAGATCAATATGCTGCCCAGCAGGGCAAACAAGGCCATACAGGCCAGTAATAAAATCACATATACGGTACTGGCCCAGAACTTGGCCATGATCAGTTGCGTACGGGTTACCGGTTTACCCGCCAGGAGACGGAGTGTTCCCAGGTTGGCTTCTCCGGAAATCATATCCCCGGCAATCAGTGCCACGAGCAGGGGTACATGGATCAGGATCATGTGCAGGACCGCCACACAGACGAAGTAGCCATTCAGGATTTTTTCATAAGGTATATCAAAGGTATCGGCCTGGCTGTCGGTGTAAAACTGAACAAAATCTTTTCCGTTTACCTTCAGGGCAAACTGTACCAGTAATATAATAACCGCAATCGCCCCGAAGGCGATAAACGTGCGGGGTCGTTTGAAGATCTTGTACAATTCTATTTTCAGCAGCTCTGTAAACATCTACACTTTGGTTAATGATAAGAAATAATCCTCGAGTGAATTCAGGGGACGGAGACTCTGTACCGGGATTCCTTGTTCCACCAGCAGTTTGTTGAGCGAGGGAATCTCTTTCCGGTTAAACTCCAGCCGGATCGTGCCTTTTACCGGTTCTTTCAGCGCTGATTGCCAGGAAGAGTCCTTCAGTACCGACAGGGCAATATCAATATCCGGGGTAATCAGTTCCACCACCGTTTTCTCCGGATCGAGCAGTTCACTGACCTTCCCTTCCACTACTTTTTCTCCTTTATGTATGATCAGCATATTATCCGCCACCATTTCCATTTCACTCAATAAGTGCGAGGAGACCAATAAGGTTTTTCCCAGATCACGGCTCAGGTGAAGAATGAGTTGCCGCATATCAGCTATCCCCTGCGGATCCAATCCATTACTGGGCTCATCGAGGATGATCAGTCCGGGATTATGGATCAGGGCACAGGCCAGACCGAGACGTTGCTTCATACCCTGCGAGTAGGTTTTAACCTTGCTCCCGGCTCTGTCGGCCAACCCGACCAGGGCCAGCTGATCCATGATTTGTTTATCCGTGGATTTAACCCCGCTCAGTCTTGAAAAGATGCGGATATTTTCTTTGGCAGTAAGGTATTTGTATAAATCCGGTTTTTCGATGATGGCTCCGGTCTGCCGGAGAATTTCTTTGCGGTGTTTGCGGAGATTCATCCCGAAAATCTCGATCTCTCCGGCAGTAGGTTCAATCAGGGTCATCAGCATCCGGATGGTGGTGGATTTTCCGGCCCCGTTTTGTCCCAGGAAACCATACACCTGCCCTTCTCCCACGCTGAACGATAAGTTGCTGACCGCTTTAAGGTCGCCAAAATGTTTACTTAGGTCTTTGACCCGGATAACCTGGTTCATTCCTGCTGATTAACGGACAAATGTATTAAAGGTTCGTCCCTGTTAATGAAGTATTTACCTTTTATCTTAAAAAATTATCGAAAAATACTTGCATTTATTACGCACAAGGATTAGGTTTGTTTGCGATTCGGAAAACCACATTTAACCACGTAAAACTACGATATTCGTCCGTACCCGGTTTACCATCCACTTCTATACCGGGAAGACTGTTTAAAGCAGGGCTACCGTTAAATTCCCCGAAGCATCCAATATTTCTGTGGGCTAACAAATGAATTAAAAAGCCTGAGAAATGTCAATTAAAATTTTATCCGTTTTTGCCCTTTTCCTGCAGCTGACCACCTCAGCACAGGATCATAGTTTGCCTGCCAACCCTTTTACAAGCACCACCATCATCATTACTGCTGTTCCGAATATAGTGGATTTAAAAGCAGTAGTGACCCATCAGAAGATTCAGCTGAACTGGAAGACAGAAGAAAACCAATCTGTGAACCTGTTTGAAGTGGAAAGAAGCACTGATGGCAAAAATTTTTCGCTGGCGGCCCTGGTATTCGCCACCGATAAAGCATCGGCTGAAGAGTACCTGTTTTTTGAAAAAAATACAGGAAAAAAAATCATGTACCGGGTAAAGATGATCAGCAAGGATAAGCAGGTGTATTATTCATCGCCTGTGCTGGCCGGCTAACCGAATCAACCATTAACTGCAAATCATGAAGCAAAAACTAAATAAAACATTAAAGGAGCAGGCCGACCGTTTAAAGAAAGCGGTGGATCGTCTGCTGAATATTCCGCCAAAAAAATCTCCGGAGTTTGCCCTGCAACCGATCCGGAATCAGCACCGGTTTCCCGGCAGATAAATTTTTCATACACTTAGAGTATCCAAAAGAGATGAGGCCCTTTTTCTAAAGGGCCTTCTCATTTGAGGGGGTTCAAAGGAGAAAGCCAGAAATAGCTCGGGAAAAAACTTTTGATAGAAGGAGTAATGAGTAATCAATAATGAGTAGCTCGGGTAAAGTCGCTACAGTTTAGAGACAGTTTCAAATCTGTAAAGATTTTTCCACTCTTACTCATTACTGATTACTCATTACTCCTTGCTCATTGCTTCCCCAAATACCCCTGCAAACAAGCCACATACTCTTCAAACGCCTTGATCCCCTGCGGAGTGATATGACAGGAGGTCTGCGGGTAATTATCACGGAATTGTTTGACCACTTCAATATAACCCGCTTCTTTCAGTTTCTGGATCTGCACGCTCAGGTTACCGGCTGTGGCATTGGTCTTCTCCCTGATAAAAGTAAACTCGGCTTCCTTTACACTGATCAGCAGTGACATGACGGCCAGCCGGAGCTGCGAATGAAGTATGGGATTAAGGTCTTTAAACATGAGATGCCCCCAGCTCTTTTTTAGCCTTGCGGTAATCTTTTTCAAGGATCAATCCTGGAATAAACCAGGCGAACAAAGCGGATATGGCTGTCAGTAAGAGATCCGTTTTTACCGGTGTATATAAAGCGGTCAGGCAACTGACCCAGCAGATTATACCGCCCCAGAGCATGGGCCTGAATTTCATACTGGCACCCGTGATAAAGGTGGGCAGCCCGTACAACATCAGGAAGAAAGAGGCCATGTACTCATAGGTCATACCCACCAGGTTGGTACCCGTAGCCAGTTCCACACTTTCCTTTAATGGCCGGAGGTTGGCAAACAGGACATTCATGATAAAGGAAAGCAGGAAGATACTGATCCCGAAAGCCAGCCAGGTGTAATCGATAAACCGGTCTTTGTAACCGGTAACCCGGCTTTGCTTTTTTTCTTTGATCGAAAAATAGATCGTAGGTGCAATGGCCAGCACCGTGAGCAGGTAGATATCAAAGGGCAGTCTGAAATCATAATGGATCTCCGCCAACCGCACCAGTGAACATGTAGTGATGACCAGTCCCCACATGATAGACGTGAGGCCGGTACTGTGATTGACATCCTTGGCCCGGTTGATCATCGTGGTGATCAGGGCCAGGCTTTCCTGTTCGGTCATGGGCTTTTCTGCTTCTTTCATTTCCTGCTGATTTTCCTGTTAATTTATTTACAATCTGCCGCTTCCTTTTCACAAACGACCTTGCCCCAGGAAGGATGAAGTTCACTGGCGGGTTTAAAAGCCGCGAATAATTCCAGTCCTTTATCGAGGATAGGTTTGGCCGTACTGCAACCACCTCCAAACTCTGCGGGTGTATTCTTTAATGAGACCCCGCTGAAATAATAGGGACGTGGATTGGCCGGATCCTGGCTCATGGCGTCCTGGGTATATTCCTGAATTTTTTGTCCGTACTGCATCCAGCGCTGCATGGGGTTGACCAGCATACGCAGGGAAGTATTCATGGCTTTCAGCAGACTGAGTTCACTGTTTTTCTTTTCAAGGGCATCCGCTTTGGCGATCAGCTGGTCCACTTTATCGGCTACGATATCGTTATTCGCCACGTCATTCTTAATGAACGCCACCGTCACCTGGCAATACGCCGCATAATAATAGGGCAACCATTGGTTTTTTTCCGCCTCACCAATCCGCTCAAAGGCAGCTGCGATATCATTGAGCCGCGCCACTTCATTCCGGATGAGCGCACTGTCTATTTCCGCAATATTTTTTTTCATAGCCCCGATAAATTTTTCACTCTGTGAAAAAACAGGCTGAAGGAATAAGGCAGTCAATGCCAGCAGGATGATCTTTTTCATATTGATTACTGTTTAGGTTTGTTATTTATAATTAAAGTCCGTTGTCAATTACTTCATTGCTGCGGTCAATACCAAAACTGATAAAAGCGCCAATAAAAACAAACATCCGGGAAGTGGGGACGATGGGTTCTTTGCGGGCCCCGTTGAACGAGTATTGATAACCATAGGTCTGCCTGATGTTAAAAATATTACTAACCTGAAAAACATATACCGCAAAGGATTTGGCGTCTTTCTTTCCAATGGAGGGCAGGTAGTTCAGCGCAAAGCTCACATTGTGAAAATCCGGAATGGTGCCGCGGTCGGTGAACTTATAGTCCGTTCCATCATAGCGGATATTATAGTAAGGGCGACCGCTGCTGTAAGTATAAGACAGGTTGAAATTTGTTTTGATCTTTTGCACAAACTTTTTTGTCACGATGGACCCATTGTGTTTCGCCGCGAAATTGGGGGTAATCGCAAAGGGGAAATTCAGAAAATCACGTTTGGTATCCAGGTAAGAATAGGTAATCCAGTAATCGAAATTCTTAATGGTCTTCTTATCGCGCCAGAAGAATTCGATGCCTTTTGCATCCCCGAAACCAGCCGTACTAACCGCCGCCTCTGTGAAACCCACGAAATCCGTCTTCACCAGGTTGTGGTATTTTTTATAAAACACTTCCGCACGGAAGGATTGCTGATTGAGCACTTTCTGGTATTGCAGGATATAATGCGCCGCTTTCATAAAGGACAGTTCATTGGGGGAAGGCAGGTATCTTCTTTCCGGGTTCTGGTAGAAGATCCCGTATGCAAAAGAGGCCTGACTGCCTTTGCCCAGTTTATAAGCCAGGGAGAAACGGGGAGCCAGGTTGAGTTTATTCAGATATTGGGAGTGTTCCATACGAAGTCCGCCTTTCAACGCCAGGTCATTGGTGGCATACACATCAGTTTCGGCAAATAAGGCACTGATGGTCTCTTTAAATGAACCGGGAAAAAGCTGACCATTAAAGGCTGTATAATCGGTTTGGTCTTTACTGAAATTGTACTCCGTACCGAACCGAATTCCGCTGAGTCCTTTGAATTTTTTCTCCAGCACCAGTTTGGCATTGAAGTAATTTCCATTCATAGCGAGGTTGAATGTTTTGGCCTCCAGCCCGGTCAACTGTACTTCATTGCCGGTGTTGTTTTGCATAGCACTCCGGATATCGTCCTTGTTATTGGTATAGGACAGGCCGGCATTGACTCTCCATTTTTTAGGCAGGTTTTCCCGCCAGGAAAGATTATGAAAATGATTCGTGTTACTCAGGGCAAACTTGTCGAGGTAGCCCACCGAATCAATACTATTAACGGTAAAGGCCAGTTTATTACTGCTGAAGTACCCATAGTACTTCAGGATGCCGGTCTTTGAAGTCTTGATCCGGAAGTTCGCATCGGCATTATGATAATTCGGCACTATGGAATAATCCTGACGTTGCTTAATGATCGCAAAAGCCGGAGCCAGGTTGGTATAGGAATAACTGCCACCGAAAGATGATTTATTATTTTTTGAAAGATGCTGGTAGCCCAAACTGCCACTCAGGACACTCAGCCCCAGGTTGGCCGAGGTTTGTTCAGGCAGGTCGATCGACTCCAGGATGAGTGCGGAAGAAAGCGCCTGCCCGTATAAGGCGGAATAGCCACCGGTACTGAAAACGGTGCCTTTGAAAATAAAAGGGGAAAAGCGGCCAAACTGCGCAATATTGGGCACACTGCTGAAGAAGAAATTATTGACCAGCGTGCCATCGATAAAGGTTTTTGTTTCGGCGGCTGTTCCACCCCTGACAAAGAGACCTTCACTCTCTCCAACTTGTTGGGCACCGGGCAGTGTTTTCAATGCCTGGGTAATATCCCCATTGGCACTGGCGGTGGTCACGATATCAATCGGATCCAATACGGCAGCTGCTCTTTTCCGGTCACTGGCTTCGAAAGTACCTGCTGACAGGACCACGGCGGTAAGTTCACTGATTTCCTGGCGGATCACCACATCAATGGTGAGGGTGCTGCCCTCCAGTTTTATGGTTTGCTCTGATGATTTATATCCGATGCTGGTTACCAACAACAGCTGCTGTCCCTTTTCGTAAGTTTTAAAGGAATAATGTCCGGTGGAATCCGAAGTGGTACCATCATAACTGTCCTTGATCGTGATACTGGCTCCCGAAACCGGGGTGTTTTTATTATCCTTCACCACTCCTTTTATGGTTACCTGGGCGATGGCCCCGGGTAGTATACCTGTCAGGAGGATCAACAGGAATAGTTGGTAAAGGATGCCGCGTCTCATATTCAGAATTTGAAGACAAACGTAAAGTAGTTTATATTATAAACCAAATATTTTTTACAAAAAAGAACCG
>CAZLRY010000061.1:0-13357 GCA_964561675.1 uncultured Chitinophaga sp. | reverse complement strand
TTTGAGAGGTTTAAGAGGTTTAGTAAAAACTTTCTTAGAAGGGGCTGTTGTCTCCCGACTCCTGACTCCCGACTAAAGTCTGCTTACTGCCGACTGCATTTTGCCACCTGCCTCCTTCATCTTATCTTGCTGCCACTAACTGCAGGCTACTGATATGGAAGTATTAAAAACGGACCGGTTGCGGGTACGCACCATAAATAATCAGGATCATGAACGGTTTTTTTTGTTGCAGGGCGATCCCGCGGTGATGCGTTTTATTCGTCCAATAAAGACCCGGGAAGAAAGCGATAAGGCATTGAATGAAATGCTGGCCTCCGGAGAGCCCGAAGAAGGGGGACGCTGGATGGTGGAGGAAAAGGACAGCAATCGTTTTGTAGGTACGCTGGCGATCATCCCGGTACCGTACGATACCACTAAAATACAATTAGGTTATGCCCTGGTACCCGGGTTCTGGGGCAAGGGGTATGCCACGGAACTGGCCATTGCCGGTCTGGACTATTTCTGGCAACACAGTGACCGGAATGAGATTTATGCCATCACAGAAGTGCCCAATATCGCTTCACAGAAAGTGTTGCTGAAAGCAGGTTTTCATTTGTTATTGAAAAGGGAACATGAGGGGAAGCCGATAATTGTTTATATAGCCAAAAGGAAAGGGTCAACGACGTCTGCGAAATAAAACGGATCCGTTACTTGTAGCATTACTGCTGACATAAATATCATGCCTGTTTTCCCCATCCCGGATAACCATCAATGCGGTATTAGGAGGTATGGTTCCCAGGTTTTCGGCATACATTTTCAGCAAATGGGTTTCCTGCATTGATCCTACTGCCAGTTTTAAAAGCAAGGGTTCTCGTTTCAGTACCTGACGCGACAGTATGATAACGCCGTCATAAATCAGTGTAATGCTGTCCCCGTCAATCACCCCGTTATCATAAATGGCGATTTGTACAGAGTCTTCATTTATGTCCAGCGATCTGACGATATCAGTCTCCCGGTTTTCAATAATTGTTTGCACAACGTCTTCAGCTACCGGAGTGCCTTCATATTGTTGGAAAGGGGTGTCAGGCAGATCGGTTAATGGCAGGTCGATCCTGAGTTTGTGCACTACAGTGTCCTTACAACCACTATTGTTTTCAGCGAAAAGCATGGCGGTATATTCGCCACTGGACTGGTAAGTATGCCGGACGATTGTTTCATTATTGATTACACTGCTGTCGCCTAAATTCCAGGTATAACGCGGTCCGTTGGCCTTTGCTTTGAACAAGATTTCTCCGGGTGCTTCCTCCTCGGATACGACAAAATCCGTTTTCAGGAACTTAATATTGACCTGTCGGCTGAAAGTGTCGAGGCAACCATTTTTACTGGTGGTGATGGCGCTGACGGTATACGCTCCGGGCTTTTTGTAAAGGTGGACCGGGGATTTTTTTGAAGAGTTGCTGCCATCACCAAAATTCCAAGTGATCCTGGATAGTCCGCTGATATTTGCAGTATTTAATAAAAATGAAACTCTGCTGCATTGAGATACGGTAAATTTAAACCGGGCTGGTATTTTAAGAGAACAATCCACAGTAGTCGGTTTTACCTGTTGCTCTACGAAATAGAGGTCATCCAGTGCAAAATCATTTCCATATCTGACAGTGTTTTTATTTACTATACTGATCTTTGCTGTTTTCTGAATATCAGAAGACCAGGTAGCACTAAACTGCTGCCAATCACAGGTATTGCTGTTTGCTTTGATTAATGAGCCAGCCTGTTTTCCGTTTATCATCAACGCCATCATTCCTGGGTTTGGTCTTGAAATTGAAGTAATCCAAAGCGAGAAAAGATAATCTGTTTTTTCTTTAACCTGAACTGTTGTTTCCCAAACAACCTGGTTGGGCTCAGGGGCGCCATTGACGAGCAGCATGCTCCCATACCCGGTACTGTGGTCGCCACAAGGGTAATGCAGGTGGTACCAATTAGAAGGGTCTGTTCCAATATAGTACTCACCTTCTGTTGTGTTGCTGGCGGTGAATTTATATGAGGAGAAAAATCCTGTATTTCCTTTGTTGAAGTTGCCGTTTGGGATCAGGTTTTGGCTGGGTCCGTTTGACTGGCAATAGCCCATCAAAAATGATGGGAGTATTAAAAAAATAAGTAGACATGCCTGTTTCATGCCATTTTATTTTATCAAAGCGAATGTTCCCTTCCGATAAGCTTCTCCGCAAATGGTAACAGCTCGTACAACATAAACAAATACGGCCGCATCCTGTTTAACCCCTTTATAGGTGCCATCCCAGCAAATGGAAGGGGAGGTAGTATGGAAAATCAATTCTCCCCATCGGTTGTAAATGCTGAAATCGAGTTCGCGGATTGCTCCCCAGTACTTTATTCCATAGCAATCGTTTATCCCATCCCCGTTAGGAGTAAAAGCGGTTGGCATCAGGTATTGGCTTTTCCCGGTTGTTGATACATTTACGGTTACACTGTCTTTGTTAGTGCAGCCGTTTATATCGGTTCCGGTAACTATATATCTGGTGCTGTCAGTTGGGGATGCTGTCGGGTTTGAAACGGAGGGGTTTGTAAGGCTGGTGCCGGGGCTCCAGTTATAACTTAAAGCACCAGATGCATTGAGTGTACTGATATCATTGGCGCAGTCTATGTCATTAGACTTGCTGGCTGTTACCGTGGGTAGATTATTAACTGTAACTGTAGTGTTTAGCGTGGCACTGGTATGACAAACTGTATCAGAAATGATAACGGTGTATTGTGTGGTACTGCCAGGGGAGGCTGTTGGGTTAGGCAATGAAGCATTATTCAATGTGCTTGCGGGTGTCCAGTTGTACGTATCGCCACCACCTGCGTTCAGTTGCCGTGAATTATTAAGGCAGATCGCATCTGCAGGATCAACAAAGAAATTATTCGAAGGCCGGATATTTACCTGAACTGAATCGGAGTTGATACAGCCTGCTGCGCTTGTTACAATCACTTTATATTTTGTCGGGGTGATTGGGGTTGCTACCGGGTTTGGCAGACTCGCATCATTCAACGATCCGGAAGGTGTCCAACTGTAGTCCGCTCCTCCGCTGGCTGATAATTGAATGCTGCTGTTAGGGCAAATACTGGTGTCGGCATTTATGGTGATTACTGGTAAAGGGTTGACTGTAACAACTACAGTGTCTTTGCCGCTGCAATTGTTTGCATTTGTACCGGTGACATAGTATTCGGTGGTTTGTAATGGAGATGCAATCGGATTGGGGATCGATGTATTGGACAGGCCATTGGCTGGTGTCCAAACATAGGTGGAGCCTCCATTCGTATTCAACTGAACTGATTTGCCCGCACAAATTTCCTGATCTGCAGAAGAAATAATAGAAGGCTTGTCGACTGTGATTTTAACACTGTCACGCCTGAAAGTGAATGGGGCAAAATAAATATCATCAAGGGCAAAGTCGTTTCCGAAGAGGATGGTATTTTTATTGATAATGGATATCACGGCACTCGTCGCATTGCCTGAATTCCATGTAGTATAAAACTGGAACCAGTTACAAGGTGGCTGGCTGGCGGTGATTAAACCGCCAATTGCATTGCCATTAATGGAAAATGCCAGCTGCGCCGGGTTGGGAACGGAAATGGAACAGATCCAGGTTGAAAAAGTGTAATTGGTGTTTGGGCTAACCGTTACACTGGTCTTCCATACTTCAGCGTCAGGTTGAGGTGAGCCATTAACCAATAGCATGTTACCCGTTCCCGTTGTATGGTCACCGCATCCGTAATGGGCAAAATACCATGAACTGGGATTGTTTCCAACATAATACTCGCCTTCTGTTGTATTATTTGCAGTATAAAAGTATTGGGAAGTAAAACCGGTATTGCCAAGATTAAAATCTCCGTTAGTAATCAGATTTATTCCTTGTGATAATGAGTTTAAGTAATAAGTGATATTCTGCGTAGTGCTGGTAACCGGATTTGGGCTTAATGGATTGTCCAGAAAAGCAACGGGACTCCAGCAATATACAAAGCCAGGGCTCGATCTCAATTGTTTGGTTGAACCGCTACAAAGTAAAGTGTCAACCGTCTGAATCAGTTGTGCATCTGATTGTTGGGTAACGCTGATTGTCTTTACAATTGTATCAGAACAGGAGGGGTAATCAATAATCAAAGTGACCTGGTAACTACCAAGACTTGCATACGTATGTGTAACTGAGCTATTGCCTGATGCAGTATTCCCGTCGCCAAATTGCCAACGTATGGCTGTAAAGCCGGCAGCATTTGTCGCATAAGAGATATCGAATGCTGAACATGGATTCCGCGTAAAGGAAAAGTCCCCTTTCGGATTGCAGGCTGGTTGGGACTGGACAGTAAAAGCTACGAATAGCAGCAGGAAAGAGAATAAGGTTTTTGTCATGTACAGATAAATCTGGGCATGAATTTACTTAAAAGGGTTTATTCCAGTATAATTATGTGGGGTGATTTTCCTCAATTCCTTTTTTAAAGTTTCTTTTACTTTCAGGCCATCAATAAAACCATGTATGGCTTTTTTGTCGATTTTATTATTTCCCCTTGTCAGTTCTTTCAGTGCCTCATATGGATTCGGGTATTTTTCCCTTCTCAATACGGTTTGAATGGCTTCGGCGACCACCGCCCAGTTATTGTCCAGGTCTTCGTAGATCTTCGCATCATTCACAACGAGCTTGCTCAATCCTTTCTCAATCGAACGGAAGGCGATCAGGGTATGCGCAAAGGGTACGCCGATATTCCGTAAAACGGTGGAATCGGTCAGGTCGCGTTGCAGGCGGGACACTGGTAATTTGGCCGACAGGTGTTCCAGGATGGCATTGGCCAGTCCGAGATTTCCTTCTGCATTTTCAAAATCAATCGGGTTGACTTTATGTGGCATGGCAGATGAACCCACTTCGCCTTTTATGGTACGCTGACGGAAATATTCCATGGATACATAGGTCCAGATATCCCGGCAAAAATCGATCAGGATATTATTGATCCGTTTCATGGCATCAAAATGGGCAGCGAGGCTATCATAATGTTCGATCTGGGTCGTGAATTGCTGACGGCTTAGTCCGATTTTTTGTAAAAATTCATTGCCGAATTTGATCCAGTCCGTTTTAGGGAATGCAATATGATGGGCATTAAAATTACCCGTGGCTCCGCCAAATTTTCCGGTGAAGGGGACGCCGATAAACTGTTCGATCTGGTTCTGGATCCGCTCGGTGAAAACCATAATCTCCTTTCCAAGTTTGGTCGGACTGGCCGGTTGTCCATGGGTATGGGCCAACATTGGAATATCTTTCCATTCATCCACCAGCAACTTCAGCTCCATATTGAGGTTGAGCAGGGAGGGCAGGTATTCGTATTCTATTGCATGTTTCCAGGAAAGAGGGATCGCCGTATTATTGATGTCCTGTGAGGTCAGTCCGAAATGCACCCACTCTTTGGCTTCGGCTGCCCCGCATTTTTCCAGTTCGTTTTTAAGGAAATACTCCACCGCCTTTACATCATGGTTGGTGGTAAACTCGATCTGTTTGATTTCCTGAGCGTCTTCGGGTCCGAAATCCTCGGCCAGTTTAGCCAGGTGTTTAATGGCTTTGGGCGTGAGTTTGAAGAATTTCTTTTTTTCCAGGAAAAGGAGGTACTCAATCTCCACCATCACCCGGTACTTCATCAGTCCGTATTCAGAGAAATAGTCGTCCAGGTGCTGAACCTGTTTGCGATAGCGTCCGTCGATGGCTGAAATAGCGGTGAGGGGAGTCAGTTCCATGTGAGTTGTTTATAGATAAGGATATCCTTTACCTTTGCAGCGCAAAAATAACCCAATTGGAGAAGATTCGCACAGGCATTGTTAATTACCTCAATACCAGGCCCCTGATTTACGGACTGGAAAGACAACCGGTGGCCGGACAGATAGAACTGATCGGTGATTATCCGGCCAGGATTGCGGAAATGCTGATTAATGGTGATATTGATCTTGGTCTGATTCCGGTGGCGGTTATCCCACAATTACCCGAATACCATATTATCGGGGATTATTGCATCGGTACTGAAGGTGAAATTGCTTCTGTGGCTTTGTTCAGTGAAGTACCGATGGTGGAAGTGCAGAAGGTCTATCTCGATTACCAGAGCCGTACATCTGTGGCCCTGCTGCGTTTCCTGATGAGAGAATACTGGGGAATAAGCCCGGAAATTATACTGGCATCCGGCGAAGATTACAGGCAGGAGATCAGGGGGCATACGGCCGGACTGGTGATTGGTGACCGGGCCCTGGAACAACGTAAAATCTCCACTTTTATCTATGACCTGGGATCTGAATGGCGGAAAATCACCGGACTTCCTTTTGTTTTTGCTGCCTGGGTCAGTACAAAGCCGCTGCCTGAAAATTTTATACAGGATTTCAACAAAGGGAATGCGCTCGGGCTTGAAAAGATTGACGAGATCGTAGCCGCCAATCCATATCCGCTATATGACCTCAAGAAATACTATACGCTTCACCTGAGTTACCGGCTGGATGAAGCCAAGAAAAAAGGGATGCAGCGGTTTCTGGAAGTGATAAAGGATTTATGATCGTCAATCCATTTTCAGGATTTTATAGCTGTCTTTCCTGCAAAAGATGGTATTGATATAGGTATCTGCATAGACAAAATACCCCTTGCTCACGAAAAATTCAATAATATCATTTTTCTTGATTTCACGATTGTCTTCCACAAATCCAAGTGTCTCTATACAGAATACTTCCGGTTTGAAACGGTTGAAATCAATTCCTTTCATGATCTGGAAATCGAATCCTTCCACATCAATAGATATAAGGTTGGGGTGAGGCAGAAAGTATTGCTTCATCAGGTCATTGATTTCCAATAACTGCATTTTTACCACTTTCTCCACATGATGCCTGCCGATTTCATCATTCCCTTCTTTTTCCCAGAAATCTGCTTCTTCTTTTGAAAATGTATTTAGTCCGTTGAATTTTTCCGGGAAAACATAAAAGTCTGCTTCTCTTTTTTCATCAAAAGCCACGCCGGCATTGATACAGATATCCCGGCTTCTTTTTTGCCGGATTTTTTCGCACAATATAGGGTTGGGTTCCACACAAACCCCGCTGGCGCCCCGTTGGTACAGCCGGTAGGTATTGTTGAGCGAAACAGGGTCATTGGCCCCGATATCCAGGTAACGGGGGGACTTTATCTGGAGGCGGTTGAATAAATCACTAATAATTATATCTTCGCCACTTTGGGAATAGCTCCTCCTTACATGACGGAAGAATGTGCGTGTTAAAAGGGATTTGATAGCACCTGAAAGGGGGAAGCCCATGGGTTAAATGTATTATAGCCGCCAAAGATAGTGAAGCAGGCATAAACAGGAAGTCTGCCGGCTGATTTTAGTAAAATTTGATACAGATTATGAGAACATTAATCAGGAATTTCTTAAAGCGTTACGGGTATGATATTGTTAAAACCGGGGTTCCTTATATTCCGGCCACCAACAAAGATGTATTAGTAACAGTAGGAAAATTCCAGGTATGGATGCCTGGCTATAATGTACAGGCGGTTAATTACCGGCTTTATCCGGATCTGAATGCACAGTTTGGACGACTGGCTAAAACAATCGCTTCAAAATATCCGGGTATGACCCTGATTGATGTGGGAGCGAATGTCGGCGATACGATTGCCGTGGTGAAAACAGAAGTGGATGTTCCTGTAATCGGCGTTGAAGGAGATGAAGTGACTTTTAATTATCTGGAGAAAAACAGTAAGCAGTTTAATAATGTCTCTATTGTTAAAACCTTTCTTGGTGAAAAGTCAGAAGAGTTGAATGTGAATTTTGAGAAAAGCGGCTGGAATGCCACCATCATTCCGGATGACAAAGGGGGTAATCAGGTGCAGTTTAAAACGCTGGATGCCGTGATCACTGATGGAGGATTTGACAGCCGTACAATCAAATTACTCAAAGTGGATGTGGAAGGATTTGATACAATCGTGTTACGGGGAGCTGGCGATATCATAAGAAAACACAAACCCGTTGTTTTCCTGGAGTATAACCGCCAGAATATGATTTCTATAAAAGAAGACGGGCTTTCCACCTTATTGTCTTTTGAACAGGCCGGATATAATAGAGTTGCTTTTTTTGATCACAAAGGCACACTCATATTGGCAACTTCAGTTAAGAATAAGGAAGTGATTACTTACCTTCATGACTATGCGTCCTCTGCAAAAAATCTGATTGGCTATTACGATATCTGCCTTTTCCACGAAGAGGATGATCAACTGGCAGAACAATTTTTAACACTGGAGAAAAAGTTTGTATAATCACTTTGCGCGTTGATCCAACTGCTTCACCACTTTCTCAAACTGCGGCTGGTACAGGAAATCATACGCATCGGGTCCTTCGGGTATCACATTCGGGCATTCAAAACATAGCTCCAGGGCCCGGGGTACTTTTAAGCTTTCCGCTACGGCAAACGGAAAGGACTGGTTGCCGATAAAGAACTTACAGCCGGCAATGATCTGCGCAAACTCAAGGAAATCCCTGACCGTCCGGTGCTTCAGACCCGGAATCGCCTTTTTCATATCCTCGTATTCCTCTTTCAACCCGACAAATGTGATATGGGGATAGTCTTTCAGGAAATCATACCGGATACCCGGAGCCCGGTAACGAAAACTGCGGGCGATCACGATTTCCTGCTTAAAAGCAGGATCCGGCGTTACCTGAAGCCAGGGTTTGCCCAGGTCGGCCGTGATACCATACATATGAAAATACCAGCGGCAGATATGATTGGTATTATAATCAAAAGGAAAATTCCGGAATTCATCCAGGTCATAATCCACCGGCTGATCCGTGAGCACATCTACCACGGCAAACTCAGGCTGGGCCAGCAACAGGGGGGCAATCATTTCCACACTTTTTTCGGTCAGGATCTTTCCCTGGTTGGCATGCTGCATGCTTTTCTTGTACAATGACTTCTGGTTAATCTGCAGATGCAGGTGGATCTTTTTCTCCCCGGCCAGGGCCTTCATAGCCGGCACGGCATAAATAATATCCCCGATCAGCCCGAAATGTTTGAAGTGAACCGCATCCGGATGTTGCGTTGGGGAGAGGTTGGGCATACTGACCTTTGACAAACCCTTGCTAAATAAGTGGCGTTTGGCTTTTTCCTTAAAAAAGGCAATATAAAGGCGTTCAAAAATGGTCATGTTTATCGGTATTTCCGGAGGACTCAAATGTAGCTATTTTACCGCTATCCTCCCTTTCAGCGGAGCACCCGATTAGCTAAAATGTAGTACCTTGGCTGCTGCATTTCCATTTACCGGGCCACCCGGTTTTACTTAAATGAACCCATGCTCCGAAAGCTTCAACTGATTGCCTATTACCTGTTCCGGTATCCGCTTTTAAAGACAAAGCTGGGGCATCTGGGTGCAAGGGCCCGGCTGCTGCAAACCAAACTGGAAGGAGCGCAGTATATCCATATCGGTTCCAAAGTCTATATCAACAGCCGTGGCTGGTTGGCCTGTATGCCCCTGACCGGTGACATGAATTGCCGCCTGAGTATCGGGGAGGGGACTTATGTGGGACGTTTCTGTCATTTCTATGCGACATCCCGGATTGAGATCGGTAAAAAAGTACTGATCGCCGATAAAGTATACCTCAGCGACAACCTGCATGGATATAAGGATATCAATATGCCGGTTATCGATCAGGCCGTGGAGCAATTAGGCCCCGTGGTGATTCATGATGGAGCATGGCTCGGAGAGAATGTTTGTGTGGTGGGCGCTTCCGTGGGAAAGAACAGTGTGGTGGGTGCGAATAGTGTGGTGACCCGGGATATCCCGGATTACTGTGTGGCAGCCGGTGCTCCGGCTATAATTATAAAACGATTTGACCTGGACAAAAAGGAATGGAGGCGTACGGATAAGGACGGCCATTTTATCTGAAAACGGAAATCATGCGTTACAAAAATATACTGATCACCGGGGGAGCCGGATTCATCGGATCCGGACTGGCCCTTTACCTCATAAATGAAGGATGTACGGTTACGGTTCTGGATAATTTGTCAGAACAGATTCACGGTGCCGATCCGGAAATAAGTTCACCACTTTACCAATCCATTAAAGAGAAAGTCCGGTTCATTAAAGGCACCGTTACTTCCCGCATTGATTGGGAAAAAGCGATAGACGGGAATGAAGTGATCGTGCACCTGGCCGCAGAAACCGGTACCGGACAATCCATGTACCAGATCAGCCATTATGCAGAAGTGAATATCGGCGGTACAGCCCTGATGTTGGATATACTTGCCAATCAAAAAACAGCCATTAAGAAAGTAATCATTGCTTCCTCCCGCGCCATCTACGGGGAGGGCAAATATATTTCACCTGAACTGGGGCCTGTATATCCCAAACACCGGATGGCGGCGGATATGGATAAAGGACATTTTGAAGTCACTTATCCCGGAGCTGTAACTCCGCTGCAACTGGTAGCCACCGACGAAGAATCAAAGATCCATCCTTCCTCCGTCTACGGTATCACTAAGCAAAACCAGGAGCAGATGGTGATGACGGTTTGTCCGACCCTGGGCATCGCCCCGGTTGCCTTTCGTTATCAGAATGTGTACGGACCCGGACAGTCCCTGACAAATCCTTATACCGGTATCTTGTCCATCTTTTCCACCCTGGTGCTGAATAAAAAACCGCTCAATATTTTTGAGGATGGAAAGGAAAGCCGCGACTTTGTATTTATCAGCGATGTGATCCATGCTACTTTCCTGGGCATTGAAAAAGAAGAAGCCAACGGACAGGTATTCAATGTTGGTACCGGGGTTCCCACTACGGTACTGGAAGTGGCCGAAGGGCTGATCCGTTTATACGGGAAAGAAGTACCAGTAACCATATCCGGCAATTACAGGCTGGGGGATATCCGGCATAATTACGCGGATCTGAAAAAAATTGAAAGCCTGCTGGGTTTCAGCCCCTCCGTGTCTTTTGCGGAAGGCCTTCAGCATTTTACCGCATGGGTAAAGGCGCAGGAAGTACAGACCAGTCGTTATGAGGAGTCCATCGCGGAAATGAAAGCAAAAGGACTGATGAAATAATTTACTATGGCAAAAATCGGACTGGTAACGGTATTGTATAAATGTGATGAAGTGCTGCCCGACTTCTTTAAAAGCATCTCTATCCAGACTCATAAGGATTATATCCTTTACCTCATCGATAATTCAGCCAGCGAAGCCACGGATCAGCTAATTGCCCGTTGCCTGGAGCAATACCCGGTTACCGCTTTTAAATATGTGAACACCGGGGGTAATATCGGGGTGGCCGCCGGGAATAATGCCGGTATTCAACTTTCCCTCAAAGATCAATGTGACCATATCTTGCTGCTCAATAATGATATTGAAATTGAACAGGAATATATGTTCAGCCAGCTCTTATCCCTGGCCGACCAGAAAGGAGAAGTGATTATCGTTCCCAAAATATATTATTACGGGGAACAAAAACTCTGGATGGCCGGTGGCTATATGGATGAATGGCGGGCGCTCGGGGTGCATTATGGCATGAACCAGCAGGATGGCCCTGCCTTTAATGTAGCAAAATACTGCACCTATGCACCCACCTGTTTTATGCTGGTGAAGAAGGAAGTGTTTGAGCAAACAGGCCTCATGGATGAGCGCTATTTTGCCTATTATGATGATACGGATTTTGTTTTAAGGGCCATCCGAAAGGGTTACCGGATTTATTATGACCCGACCCTGGTGCTGCATCATAAAGTGTCATCCTCCACAGGAACCAATTCACCTTTTTACGTGTATTATTCCAACCGCAATAAGATCTATTTTATCCGGAAGAATTTCAGGGGATTCCGCCGTTACTTCGCCCTGGGGTATACATTATTATCCAGGGTTGCTTTCTGGCTTGGTTTTGATAAAGTAAGAAAACAGAAACTGGTGCAGGGACTGAGAGAGGGATTCCGGATGAAACCCGGTAATGATTAAAGAATAGCCGCAATACGCCGGGCCAGATTTTTCCAGTAATAATAATCATAATAGCCGGCCGGTGTAACAGCCTCCTGATCACGCTGAGCAATAACCGCTTTTGCAAAACCCGTCCAGTCATTATCCGGAACCGTGATCAGCTTCTGTCCGCAGACCTCCCGGTTGATTCCGGTGGCCCCGGTCTCGGTGGCAATGACGGTGGCCCCATAGGCAATGGCTTCCACCATCTTGGTCTTGATGCCACCCCCGCTTTGTACCGGGTTCAGAAAAAGATCGGCGGCCGTGAAATAGGCTTCGATATCATCCACAAAACCGGCATACAGTACATGCTGGTTCTTGTATTTCTCCAGTCCATTAAGTGTTTCAGGTAAATCTTTGCCGCAAACGATAATCCGGTAGCTGAAATTCTTTTCGGCCTGTAACAATGGGTTTACTTTTTCAAGGATAACCATCAGCGCATCCAGGTTGGGTTTATACCGAAGCAGTCCGTTAAAAAGTATCAGGGTTTCATTACTGGACAGGCCATGTAAAGCGGCCAGCTCCTGCTTTTTAGCCTGTTTATCTGAAGGGAAGGAAGGTATGGTAACGCCAAAAGGAAGGTCAACACATTTGGCAGCCGGGATATTCCATTGGTTGATTGCAAAAGCACGGTCTTCCGGTGTTATAAAAAAAACCTTGCCGGCTTTACGGAAAGCCAGCCGTTCATAGAATTGAAGGATGGGCCACCACCATTTTCCCATTGAACGGAAACGCTGGTATTCGATATTATGACTGTGCAGGTACCAGGGTATGCCGGTCCTGCGGCTGACTACTATTGCCAGCCAGGCAAAATAGGGGTGTTCGCAGATGATTGCATCATACCCACCGGTCTTTGCTTCACGGCTGACCCGACCGATCAACCGCGGGTCAAGGTACCGGGTAAATGATTTACGGAGCCAGGGAAGCAGGCGGTAATTCGTGATGGTGGATGGATCATTGCTTTCAACGCCAATAACGGTCAGCTCCGTTTCATCCGCCAGGTAATCCAGGAACTGTGCAATAAACTTCTGACCCCCTGAGAAAAAAGGCAGGTAAGGGTAGGGAGCTATTACCAGTATTTTTTTCATGATGCTCAGCTGGCTTTTTGGCTTTCTTTCCAGGCCATAAAGAGTCCGCCAACAAGGATCAGGGCAATCAGGATTGAGGCAATAAACATGATCGAACGGCCTTTCTCCACCGATTCAGGTTCAAACACAAATTTTACAGTATGTTTACCCGCAGGTACAGCAATACCGCGCAACAGATAATTGACATTGAGGTAATCGGTCTTCTTTCCATCCACATAGGCATTCCAACCCTTGGGATAATAGATCTCGCTGAATACGGCAAACTGTGGGCCGCTTCCATTCA
>CAZLRY010000060.1:5157-13399 GCA_964561675.1 uncultured Chitinophaga sp. | reverse complement strand
CAGCACGAAAAATACCACGCCCCGTCCGATACACTCGTTCAGAAAAAACTAACCCAATGGCAGGACCTGAAGTTTGGACTGATGATGCACTGGGGTACTTACAGTCAGTGGGGCATTGTAGAAAGCTGGACCCTTTGTCCGGAAGATGAGGGCTGGACCGTGCGCCGGGGTCCGCATTCAAAAAGCTATAGTGAATATGTAAAGGCCTATGAAAACCTGCAAACGACTTTCAACCCGGTAAAATTTGATCCCGCTAAATGGGCCAATGCCGCGAAAGACGCCGGCATGAAGTATGTGGTCTTTACCACCAAACACCACGATGGCTTCTCCATGTTTGATACGAAAGAAACCGATTATAAGATCAGCGGGGCTAAATCACCTTTTGCTTCCAACCCGAAAAGCAATGTAGCGAAAGAGATATTTACTTCCTTCCGGAACCAGGGCTTCTGGACCGGTGCCTACTTTTCCAAACCCGACTGGCACCATGAAAATTACTGGTGGCCCTACTTTCCGCCGAAAGACCGCAACGTGAACTATGAGCCCACGAAGTATCCTGAAAAATGGAATGCTTACAAACAGTTTACCTATAACCAACTGAAGGAACTGATGAGTGAATACGGCAGCATGGATATTCTCTGGCTGGATGGCGGCTGGGTACGTCCGTTATCTACCATTGACACTTCAGTAGAATGGCAACGCGGGATTAAACAGGACCAGGATATTGATATGCCGAAGATCGCCGCCATGGCCCGTTCGTATCAACCCGGTTTACTCATCGTTGACAGGACGGTGACCGGCGAATATGAAAATTATACCACGCCGGAACAACAAGTACCCGACAAACCTCTTCCTTTTCCATGGGAAACCTGTATGACCATGGGCGGCTCCTGGAGTTATGTACCCGGTGACCAGTATAAATCCACGAATGAGCTGATCCATCTCCTGGTGAAGATCGTTTCCCGGGGCGGTAATTTCCTCCTGAATATTGGTCCGGGTCCTGATGGCGAATGGGATCCCGAAGCCTATAAACGACTGGCAGAAATCGGCGGATGGATGAAAGGAAATGATCAGGGTATTTATGCCTCCCGGCCGATGGCTCCTTATTCTGCCGGTAATATTTACTTTACACAACACAAAGATGGGAAAAGCTGGTATGCCTATTACCTGACAAACGATGCACCGCAACAATTACCAGGAGAAATTGTTTTAAAAAATTTAGCTGTACCGAAAGGCAGTAAGATCAGCCTCCCGGCAATTAACACAGCGCTGAAATGGAAACTGGAAAACGGGAATACGATTCTTGCCATTCCCGATGCAGTTTTAAAAAAACTGGACACCCGTTTTGCCATCCTGTTTAAAGTACAGTTACCATAAACATTGTAGCTTTGTTGCATGTTCATTACGGAAGTAAAAGACATTGCTGCTGCCCGGGCGTTTATTCAGCTCCCGCATAAACTCTACCGTGATGATAGAAACTGGATATGTCCCCTCGATAATGATATCAACACTATTTTCAATCCTGAAAAAAATACGTTTTTCACGCATGGCAGTCTCTGCCGCTGGCTTTTAAAAAATGACAAGGGTGAAACGATTGGCCGGGTAGCCGCCTTTATCAATGAACGGAAAGCTTATGCAGGTGATGTGCCAACCGGCGGAATGGGTTTCTTTGAGTGTATTCACGATCAGGCCGCGGCCTTCCTGCTTTTTGATACTGCCCGCGATTGGCTCCGGGGAAAAGGAATGAAAGCGATGGAAGGACCGGTTAATTTCGGAGAAAATGATAAATACTGGGGACTACTCGTAGAGGGATTCAAGCCACCCGGTATGGGAATGAACTATAACCCGCCTTATTACCAGTCATTTTTTGAGGCCTACGGCTTCATTAAAAAGTATGACCAGTATACCAACTTACTGGATTTAGCCGTGCCTTTTCCGGAACGGTTTTTAAAAATTGCAAACTGGGTATTGAAGAAACCGGAATACTCCTTCCGCCATTTTTCCAAAAAAGAGTTTGATCACTATGCGGCTTCTTTTTGTGAAGTATATAATGATGCCTGGAGTGATTTTCCGGCCTTCTCTCCCATGGACCTCCAGACTGTTCAGGATGTATTCCGCCAGATGAAGCCGGTAATGGATGAAAAGATCATCTGGTTTGCCTTTCATCACAATGAACCGATAGCCTTCCTGGTTTGTATGCCGGATGTCAATCAGTACCTGAGGTACCTGAATGGAAAACTCAACTGGCTGGGCAAACTTAAATTTCTCTGGTATAAAAATACCATCACCGTAGACCGTATCCGCACGATTGTGATGGGCTGTAAAAAGAAATACCAGAATAAAGGAATCGAGTCAGCATTGATCCGCAACCTTCAGCTGGAAGTAATGCCGCGCAACACGATTAAAGGCGTGGAACTGGCCTGGGTGGGTGACTTCAATACAAAAATGCTGGCCATTCATGAAGCTACCGGCGCTGTAAGGGATAAGGTTCACCGGACTTATCAATGCGAAATAGGAGAACCGGATGCACTTCTCAACTGAGTCTACTAGTATAAAAAAAATGCATCCCCTGTTATCTATTTACTAGTTTCTATTATCTTTCTCTCCCTTCCTTTCTTCTCAAACATAAGCTCCTGTGCTTTCTCCTTATCCTCTTTCTCTTTAAGATCGAACATGGTCCCGAAAATATGATCCCAGATGGTGGAACTTACGCCAAAACCCTGGTGCTCGCTTTTATAGTGATGCAGGTGATGATTTCTCCAGAGCGGCTTCATCCATTTAAACGGTGGATTCCAGGCATGGATCGCATAGTGCATGGTACCATACATCAGGTAACCGATCAGAAAACCGGGAAAGAACATGAGTGCGTATGAGCCCATGATCAGCCACTGCGTACTAAACAGAATAGTGGCAATGATCAGGCTGGGAACAGGCGGCATAAATAAACGCTGCCGGTCACGTGGATAATGGTGGTGATTGCCGTGCATGGTGTACACGATCTTGGTCGCCATTCTTCCTTTCGGTATCCAATGAAACAGGAACCGGTGGGCCAGGTATTCGAAAAAAGACCAGAAAAATGCACCGCCAAAGAAGGTCAGCAGGATGGTACCTGTACTGTAGTCATACTTTGTAGCAGCCAGGTAAATGATATAACTCATGATCGGAATGTACATCCCCCAGATCACAAGCGGATGGGCCTTCGTCAGTGCCTCCAGGAAATCGTTCTCGAATAGGCGGGCCTGCCCTTTATTGTGAATCTTCTCGAATTTCATACTGCAAAGATAATACGAGCAGGGTTGATTTTTGGTGACCAATATCCGGTTTTAACAATGATAAAATAGTTGCAAATAAAACTATCTAATCCGGTTGCAATAAATCGTCAATCCGTACAAACCGATAACCTTTTGTTTTTAAATATTTTATTAATTCAGGCAGTTTTTTATAAAATTTATCCGTCCGTCCAGGTCCTGCCCCCGCGTGCAGCAGCAGGATAAATCCGTTGAGTCCTGCCGGCCGGCTGCCCTCGTAACCGGTAATGGAGCTCAGGATGGTTTCATTGTCCCGGTAATTTTTATCGGTATCCCTGGTATAGTCGGCTGTACTCCGGGTGCCCGGTGTATAATTGATCAATTGCATTCCATACCGGTTGGTCCAGATGGCGATGGAATCATTGTACCACTCGTAGGGAGGCAGGAAATAACGGGACTTATTCGCTTCGATCCCATGAGCGGCCATGGCCGCGTAGTTATCGGCCAGGTCCATACTGAACTGTTGCTCATTCAGGAGCAGGCTGTCCCTTTTTGTCCAGTCGCAGTACAACAAATGCTTATCCGAATGGGCACCCAGGTAATGCCCGCGGCGACGGAGTCCTTTGATCAACGGACGGAATTGTTCGTTGCGGTAAAAATCGCCGGTCAGAAAGAAAGAAGCCTGAAAATTTTCTTTCAGCAACAGGCTGTCGATAAAGGTCCCGCCTTCTCCAAATTCATGCCCGGTAAACACGAGGGCTATTTCCCGGCGGGTACTGTCACTGCGGATGATCGCCCCCCGGTCATAACTGAAGTTCTTCTTTATTCTCCGCGGGACGGGCTGTACAGCTTCCCAGGGAAGTGGTTCGGGTTTTTCGGGTTCCGGTTCTGCTCCGGCCTCTTTGGCCGCCAACAAGTAGATCAGTGAAGCCGTACCATCCATGGTGGGTTCGTTGGTACTGTAATCGCCGTAGTCATCGTGGTACACCGCCAGGTTACTTTGAAATGGTGCATACTCATCCGCATCTTTGAGCTGGATACCGATCAGTCCGTTGAAAATACTTCCATACACCGGACCGTCTACCAGGCCGCCATCAATCGGATAATTTTTTAAATGGGTAAAGGCTGAGTGCGGATCCACTGGCGTATCTCCCCAGGCCGGTAAACCGTACACCATCGAAGTACCCCAGGGGTTACAGCCAAATAGCCAGTCGAAATTAGCCTGTTCGAGTTCGCTGAACTGATTATCACCTGTGAGTTGTTTGTACCAATAACACTGAATGGCAAAAGAAGTAGTGAGGTTATTGCTGCACCAGATATAGGGAATGCCGCGATAGAAAGCGTTTTGCCTGGCTTTTTCCCATACTCTTTCTATGCCTTCCTTGTAAAAGCCAACGATGGTATCTCTTTGTTTCCCTTTTAATTGTTTGGCTAATTCGTAATGTCCCAAATTGATGAAAGGATACCACTGATAGTGTTTAGCCGTGTCAGAACCGAGCCAGGGAGTAATCGGTTCAGCCTTTGCATAGCCCATCAACGTTTCCTGTATTACTGCTTTGTGTGAAGCCATCTTGTCTTTAGAAAGCACATATGCATTAGCCAATTCCATATCATCAACCCAATTGTCCTCAGCATAGATATATGGGGATCTTACAGATACGGTTTGAGTCACCCCGGGAATCCTAATTGCAAAATTATAGGCGGAAAAAGATTTTAGTAAAAGCAGATTACTATAAGCAGGACTTGTTTTTTCAAATATTTTTGAGCCCAATGCAAATGCACTCGAAAACTTTCCCGCTGTAGAGCTGGTACCCGTAGTGGCATTCATGAACTTACCCCGCTGCTGTGGTTCGCCATTGATAAAATAAACGGGACGGTCCAAACCGGGACCATAATAATTAGTATCCTCTTTCGGGATCCGCATCCCCATATGGTCGCGGTCATCACCGATCTGGTTGAACAACCAGTCATCCTTCGGATGCATTTTCAATAACCAGTCCAGCCCCCATTTCGCTTCATCCAGCACATCCGCCTTCCCATTCTTTCCATCGAGGCCATTGGACTGCTTTTCATCGGTAAACACCTTGGGGAAATCACGGTAAGCCATTAACAGATGATAAGTGGCATTGGCCGAAGTTGAACTGTACTGCAGGTAATCCGAGGCATCGTGCCAGCCACCCACCACATCAATATGGGTGCTGTCTTTGATCCCGGCTTTTTCGCCATAAAGTACATAACCGTCGTGGGTATGACAACTGTCTTTTAAAAAGGGATTGAAGCCGGTGCGCTGCTGCCGCATATAACGCAGGCAAAAATCGGCCGCCCCTTTGTAAACATCCTGCCCGATCCGGAAAGCGGGTGAACTGACTCCGCCGGCCTTCAGTATATATTCGCCCGGCTGATGAACAGCGGTAAAGTTGAGCCGGTGACTATGTTTAAACGGGCCATAAGCGCCATAATCCTTGCCGGCATATCCGATCATCACCAGCTTGCCGGTTGTCCGTTCCACCAATTCCCATCGGCCAAATGAACTGTCTTCTTTACTCACCCAAACAGCCATTTTCAGTCCGCCGGGAGTATACCCCAACTGGTTAATCCGGATCCAGCTTTGCGGTGCTGGCTGAGCCGACAGCAGCAGGGGAAACAAGAGAAGGAGGAATACGCCTTTTTTCATACCCACAATTTACAAACTGCAAGTCAATACCCGCCGGATTGGAAACCCTATTTAGTATAACTTAGCAACTTATAATGTTAACCTGATGAAATTAGTCACTTACCTCAAAGAAGAAAGAGAACAACTGGGCGTCCTGATCAATGGAATGCTGTACGATATGGAAGTCCTGCATCCGGAACTGCCCAACAGCATGAATATGATGCTGAACTACTGGGAAGAGTTTTTCCCGTTTGCCCAGGCCGGCGAGCTGATGCTTCGCGAGGGTACCCGTACCAGTAACCGCGGTATTCCGATCAGCGAAGTGCAGTTGCTGGCCCCGATTCCCTTCCCTACTTCCTGCCGGGATGGTTATGCATTTCGTCAGCACGTGGCAGCAGCCCGGCGTAACCGGAAAGTGGATATGATCCCCGAATTCGACCAGTACCCGATTTTTTATTTTACGAATCATCATAGCATCCAGGGACCGGGTGATGTGCGTTGTATGCCCGATCATTTCGAAAAACTGGACTTTGAACTGGAAGCCGCTATTGTGATCTGCAAACACGGACGTAATATCCGCGCAGAAGAAGCCGATCAGTATATCGGCGGACTGATGATCATGAATGACCTGAGTGCAAGACGCCTGCAGATGGAAGAAATGCTGTTGAACCTCGGTCCTGCTAAAGGAAAAGATTTCTCTACCGTGATAGGTCCCTGGTTGGTGACCCTGGACGAACTGGAACAATTTGAAATTCCGGCCAAAGAAAACCATACCGGCAAAAGCTGGAACCTGCGGATGCAATGCAAGGTGAATGGCAAACAGGTGAGCGATGGCAATGTCGGCGATATGGACTGGACCTTTGCCGAGATCATCGAACGCGCTTCTTATGGCGTGGATCTCTATGCCGGCGATGTAATCGGCAGCGGCACGGTTGGCACCGGTTGCTTCCTCGAACTCAATGGCACCGGCAAACTGAATGATCCGAATTACCCCGAACAATGGCTGCAAGCAGGTGATGTGGTGGAAATGGAGATCGACGGACTGGGGACACTGAGCAATACGATGGTGGCAGAGGAAACGGATTGGAGTATTTTGGGAAGGAAGAAAGGGTAAGTGGTGAGTAGTGAGTAGCAGATCGAACTCAGCTAAAGTACTGGTTATTCCGCTTTGGGAAAAGTTTGAATGGTTAATGACTTTCCCTCTTTCTCCACTCACTACTGACCACTGACCACTCACTACTGACTACTCACCACTCACTTTAAACTAATTTCCATGTTTAAGAAATTAATCATCCCCCTACTTCTCCTCACCTCAACCCCTCCCCTCATGAGCCAGGAAAAAGCAGCTGCCCGTATTGATTCGCTCTTCTCCGCCATCACCCGTACCGATGAACCGGGTGGGGCCGTGCTGGTAGCGATCGGTGATAAAGTGATCTTCAGTAAAGGATATGGAATAGAAGATATCAATACGAAAAAACCGGTCAGCGTAAACAGTATATTCAATACCGGATCAGTTAGTAAGACATTCGTGAGTAATGCGATCCTGATCCTGGAACAACGGAAGCAACTGAGCCTGGATGATCCCCTGTCAACATACTTCCCTGATTTTAAAAACAAAGCCATTGCGGAGAAAGTAAAGATCCGTCACCTGCTCTCGCATGTAAGCGGGCTACCCGATAACCGGCAGGTGGATAAGGATCCGGTATTTTATTTAACCGCGGATGATGCACAGAATTTCGCGCCGATCCAACAAGCCGATATGCTGATATTTGAGCCGGGTGAACGCTATCAATACAGTAACCCCGCCTTTAACGGACTGGCCCTGATCATTGAAAAAATCACCGGGGGCAAGTGGCAGGACTTTGTCCGCAAAGAGATATTCGCCAAAGCGGGCATGACAGAAAGTGATATCACGGACGGTGCCCATCCGGAAACAGGAGTGGTACATGCGTATGCCAAAGTAAAACGGAAGTTCAAAGAGCTCGATTACGGGGAAGAACCTACTTTCTGTGCAGCCGGCAATGGCGGCATCTGGTGTTCGGTGAATGACCTGCACCGGTATTTTCTGGCCCTGAACAAACCGGCCTTCCTGGATCTGGAAATTATCCGGAACAGCATGGAAGTAAAGACCTTTACCAACTGGAGTCCGGATAAAGCCCCGGCCAATGGATTCAGCTGGTTTAATTCAAAAACCATCAACGGACTCCGGCGTATCGGCCATACCGGCAGCCAGGGTGGATTCCGGGCCGATTTTGAAATGGTGCCTGAAAAGAACTTACTGGTCTGTATGTTGTTTAATACCCCTTACCCGGTCGTCAAACTCACCGCTGATATCGAGAAAATA
>CAZLRY010000060.1:0-5057 GCA_964561675.1 uncultured Chitinophaga sp. | reverse complement strand
GAAGTACCCGAAGTGGTGATCAGCATCGTTACATATGATATGGTGCAACAGGTTTCACTGGCCAGCTGCGAATTTCCCAAAGGGGTGAATGAGTTTACCAAAGCGGGTTTTACAGAAATGCCCGCTACAGTGGTAAAGCCACCAATGGTAAAAGAAAGCCTGGTGAACATGGAATGTAATGTGATTGAAGTAAAACCATTGGGAACTGAAGGCGGTGCCGGCAACCTCGTAATTTGTGAAGTGTTGCGTATGCATATTGATGATTCCTTGTTGGATGAAAACAAAAAGATTGATCAACGTAAAATAAATCATGTGGCAAGGCTGGGTGGCGACTGGTATTGTGTGGTGAATGAACAGAACCTGTTCCAGGTGGAAAAACCCAATACACAACTCGGGATTGGCGTGGATGCTTTACCGGAAAATCTCCGCAACAGCAGATTGCTGACCGGAAATGAACTTGGTCAACTCGGGAATGTACATACCCTGCCTGACATCGATCCTGCTTTTGAAGATGATCACCTGAAACAGATCATCCTGTATTACAGCCTGAATCCGGAAGAAATGGAAAAAGAATTGCATACCTATGCGAAAAAATTACTGGCGGCCGGTAAAGTACAGGAAGCCTGGCAGATTCTGCTGGCTGGCTGATACTTTCTGTGCGGATTGCTTTTGCTGAATTTGTTTTCTACCTTTAATGTAGCCGTTCCTGAAACTGTATGCTGAAAACAAGCCACTCATACCTGCTGCCTCTCCTTATTTACCTGCTATTCATGGCGGGTTGTGTACCTAAACAGGGAATTACCAAGGCCCGCAACGATCTGTCCACCGTTAATCAGCAGTTAAAGCAACATGATGCAGGGTTAACCGCCCTTGAAAAAGACCGGAAGAAAAAAGAGCAGCTGAATGAAATCGATGATACCGCCAGCAGCCGGATTAAAAAATTTATCGATAAAACGCATCAGCAACTTGATACCCTGGTGAGGAACAATACGGTGCTGATCGGCGAAACTGCGCTTGAAAAAGATGATTGGGACCGCCTGCGCAAAGCCCTTTCCTTTTCCCGCAAAACTTCAAAAATCATTGGCGATAAAATTGAATTCCTGAATGAGCTCATCGAGCAGAACCTGGTGCTACGGATCGACCAGGATGTGGTGTTTGCTCCGGGGAAATATGAAGTAAATCCGGCTGTGGCAGAGGCAATTGGCCGGCTTTTTGAACCGGCTGCTAAGGAAATCGATTATCTCGTAAAAAAGTATCCGGATTTCCCGCTCTCCCTGGTGATCACGGCCAAAGGCTATTCCGATGCCACCCAGATCGCTGAAGGTTCGGGGTTGTATAGAGAATTAAAGGAGCGTGTAAAACTCCAGACCAGTAATCCCGGAAACCGCGAACTCAATAAAGAGTTATCCGTGGCCCGGGCTGAAGCGGTGATCCGGTTATTTAAAAACTATACCGTCAACCGGAGCAAGACCGGGGGTAATATCCGGAATATCCTTTACCTGCATGAAGGAAAAGGTGAATCATACCCTGATCCGAAGATCAGCAATTACCAGGTTAATGATCCGCGTCGCCGGGTGGTGCTGTTGTTCTGGAGTATCTTCCCCGAATAATTATTGTCCAAAAACCTTTTTCAGGATATCTGAGGTTCGGGCCATCGGATTGGAGCGGATATTCGCTTCTTCCTGGGCCACCTGGTCAAATAAAGCATCCACCGCCTTCCCTACCACATAAGCGGTCAGATCCGGATTTGCTTTTTTAAACGTAGTCGGCAGTTTGTTATAAGTGGTTACAATATCCCCGTAATATTTTGTGGCATCCGTCTTTTCCAATGAAGATTTCACAGAAGGGGTAAAAGCTTCGATCAGTTTCTGCTGTGTTTTCTGTTTGAAATAACTGGTGGCCGCGTCTTTCGGTCCTTTGAGGATATTCAGCGCATCCGTCAGGGTCATTTCCTTTATCGCATCCAGAAAAATAGGTTTGGCAAAAGCTACCGCATCTTCTGCTCCGCGGTTGATGGCCAGAACGGCTTTATCCACCTGGGCACCCATCCCCATATTCCGCAGTGTGCTTTCCACTTTCTTTGCATCCGGCGGAAGCAGTACTTTATACAATTGACTGCCAAAGAAACCATCTGTCTTATTCAAATTGAGTACAGCATTCACCACGCCCTTGCTGAGTGCTTCCTTGATTCCCTCACCGGCTTCATTTTCTGTAATACCTATAGCTCCGCCGGTTGCTTTCTTCAACACTTTAGGTAGTTTGAGCTGCGCATCGGCCTGCTGTATAGAAAGAAACAGGGTAAAAGCGGCCAGTATAAGTTTTGTTTTCATGTGTCTGAATTGATTGATAAAAATACACCTTGTACTCCTTTACAAAAAGGATGCCCCGTATTTTGACGAATATTTAAGGGAATCGTTGCCTGTGTGCTATTTTATGCCCCCACCAAATACTTTACGGAGCAAATCAGTGGTTCTTGCCGCCAGGTTTTGCCGGATATTCAGTTCTTCTTTGGCAACCAGGTCAAACAGGGCTTCGGTAGCCCGGTTAGTTACAAATGCATTCAGATCGGGATTGAGTTTTTTCAATGTGGTTGGAAAGTTATTATACGTATTCACAATGTCTCCGTAATACTTCGTGGCTTCGAGTTTATCAAGTGATGCTTTGATCACTGGCTGAAAGGCAGCTACCAGTTTTTCGGTCGTTTTTACCCGGAAAAAATGGGTGGCACTGGTATCTCCGTTCTTCACCAGTCCGATAGCATCACTGATGCTCATATTCTTTATGGCATCCACAAAGATGGGTTTGGCCTGACCGGCGGCATCTTCTGCAGCACGGTTGATCTGAAGGATCGCTTTGTCCACCATCTTACCCATTCCGAGGTCACGCAGGGTATTTTCAATCTTTTTTGCATCCGGGGGAAGCAGGATTTTGTAAAATGCATCTTTAAAAAAGCCATCTTCCTTATTTAGCTGAAGTACAGCTTTGACCAATCCCTGCCCGAGGGCTTCTTTGACGCCATCCCCGGCTTCCGCTTCGGTGACACCTGTTCCGGTGCCGGTAGGTAGTTTGGAAATCAGGTCGCAGCTGTTCAGTGCAACCGAAACAAAGAGTAGGAGTGCAAGTTTCTTCATGGAAAATGGTTTTAAGTGATTCGTTATCCGTGCATAAGACGGACTGACAAAGCTAAAAATTATACCGGGAAAGCCATCTTTTCTTTCAAAAAACCGGCTTTCCGGAGGGGTATTCCGTGTTTTTGGAGCGGAAACTGAGCTCCAAAGCCTGAAAAAGCCCGAATGGGGTCTATATTTGGCACCCGGCAGACGGATATTGAAGTTTTTATTACTGATGTAGAAAGATTTAAGAAACTAAAATATCTTTGCGCCGGAGCAGGCAAAAGGGTAAATTCATACCTTAGGGCTCTGACTGCTGAAACACATATGGATGGGGAGCAACCCGGAAAATCCCCCTGGAAAAGAGTACGGCGCCGAAACCGAAAAGCGAGATGAGTAGGTGAACCAAAAAAACTGTTATGAAAAAAGTGTTATTCCTTTTGGCCGCATTTGTTTTCTGCCTGCAAATCAACGGCTTCTCTCAAAAATCTAAAGTCGGTTTTTATACAGGATATACCAATGCGAATATGTACGGTAAAATTGGTGGTGAAAGAGTAAAGGATGATCCTTTATCCGGCATCACATTCGGTCTGGTACTGGATGCACCAATCGGCAAAAGCCATATGAGCTTCTCTCCTTCTTTGAGTTATGTACAAAAAGGCCGGGTAACATTTTTCGAAAATACCCGGGCAAGTAATCTGAAAGAATGGATTGCCCTGCGTTATGCTGAGTTGAATGCCAACTTTGTATACAATACCAATGGGGCTAAGGGCAACTGGTTTATCGGTGGTGGTCCTTCCATTTCCTTTGACCTGCCTTCCAAAAAAGTATCAAAGACTGACGAACTGAAAACAGAAACCAACCTGAACTTCGGTCAGGAAGCCAACTCCGATGTTAGAGGTATTGATTATGGCGCCAATCTGCTGACCGGCTATCGCTTTAAAGGTGGTTTCTTTTTTGCCTTCAATTATACGGTTGGTATCCGTAACCTGGTTCCTGTTCAGGATGGTAATGATAATAATATGCGGAACCATTGCTGGGGCATCCGCCTTGGTTTCCTGATTAATAATAAATAAGTTATTCTCAACATACTGCAAATGCCTCCTCTCCGGGAGGCATTTGTCTTTGTACCCTCCCCCCGAAGGCGTACCTTTGCGGCTTCAAATTATCCAACAGCGTACATGAATACACCTCATCTTTCCGAACAGGAACAACTGCGCCGGGAAAAACTGGCCGAACTGATCATGATGGGCATCGAGCCTTATCCTGCTCCTTTGTTTCCCGTAAATAATAACTCTGCCTCCATAAAGGCTGATTTCACTGCGGAGAAAAAGGAAGATCCTGCTTACCAGGATGTCTGCCTCGCCGGTCGTGTGATGAGTGTGCGTGATATGGGTAAGGCCAACTTTGCTGTGATCCAGGATGCGCATGGTCGTATTCAGCTCTACCTGAAACGGGATGATATCTGTCCGGGTGAAGACAAATCACTCTACGATATTGTCTGGAAAAAGCTGACCGATATCGGTGATATCATTGGTATACGGGGCTATGTATTTATTACAAAGACAGGTGAAACCTCCGTACATGTGAAAGAACTGACTATGCTCAGCAAATCACTGCGTCCTTTACCGGTTGTAAAAGAAGCAGAAGGTCAGACTTTTGATGCGGTGACCGATCCGGAATTCAAATACCGTCAGCGTTATGCGGACCTGATCATCAATCCGACGGTAAAAGAAACGTTCTTAAAAAGAACAAAACTGATCAATTCGATCCGGGAATTTCTGAATAAACAGGGTGCTCTTGAAGTGGACACCCCGGTATTGCAGAGTATTCCGGGAGGTGCTGCCGCCCGTCCGTTTATCACCCATCACAATGCACTGGATATACCGTTATACCTGCGTATTGCCAATGAATTGTACCTGAAAAGACTGATCGTGGGTGGCTTTG
>CAZLRY010000059.1:12128-13439 GCA_964561675.1 uncultured Chitinophaga sp. | reverse complement strand
AAAAAAGTACAGATCTGGGTATCCGATTTTGTGGCTTCACCCGTGACCGTTGGTTTCCTGAAACCGATGATCCTGGTGCCGGCTGCTGCGATCAATCACCTAAGCCCTCAACAACTCGAAGCAGTATTGCTGCACGAACTGGCGCATATCCGCCGCTACGATTACCTGCTGAACCTGCTGGTGAATATCATCAAGACCATTTTATATTTCAATCCTTTTGTTACTGCCCTGGTGAAGTCACTGGAACGGGAACGCGAAAAGAGCTGTGATGAAATGGTACTCCAGTTTCAATACAACCCTTTCCAATACGCAACCGCCCTGCTCACTTTACAACAAACCACCCGTGAACCGCAGACCCTGGTGCTGGCCGCTGGTGGAAAGAAAGGCGACCTGCTGCACCGGATTGAACATATCATGGGACAACCGGCCCAACCTGTCCTCAGTATCCGCAAAGTAGCCGGTTTGCTTACGATACTGTTTGGCGTGATTGCCCTGAACCTTGTACTGCTGCTGCCCGGAAGGAGCACCGGCAGCCGGGTATACAGCACTTACAACAGTTCTGTTTACCCGATGGACCTGACCTATACCGACAACAGTCCTTTAACGGAAGTCGCCTATACAGAGAATCCGGTACAGATCACGAACGAGATAAATAAAACCCCGCATACCGATTGTGCACCAGCCCCGGTAACCGCACCTGAACCTGCGCAACCTGCAGTTCCCCGTTATACCGACCTGGTGTCACAGGCTTATCGGATGGCCGGTTATAATGAAGCCGAGATCCCCGAACTGAAGCGCTATCAGGAAGCCCAGGTGAAAGAAGCGCTCGAAGCTTCCCGCCGTGTAATGGAAGAAGTGCAATGGAAGGAAGTAGAGAAGAGCATCGCCGATGCCTTTTCTGAAATGGAAAAGAAAGAGATCAAAGAAGTCTACGAACGCGAGCTGAATAAATTCAACTGGCCCCAACTGGAAAATAAACTGAAACTGGCCTACGCCCAGATCGACTGGGACCAGGTAAACATGCAATTAAATACCGCCCTCAACCAGATCCGCATCGATAGTCTGCAACGGGTCTACAATGATGTGTCCATCCGCCTGAATGAAGTGAAGAAAGAAATGGTGGAGAGAAAGATCAACAGCATTCCTGATACGGATATCACCCTGAAGACCATTGATGAAAGGAAGAAGAATTTGCAGGAAAGTTTGAAGAAGCTGAAGGCGATCAGGGAGAAGAAGATTGTCAGTCTGTAGGGAGCGGCCCCCTAAATCCCCCGAAGGGGGACTTCGAAGACCCGAATAATTTAAACTTTC
>CAZLRY010000059.1:0-12028 GCA_964561675.1 uncultured Chitinophaga sp. | reverse complement strand
CACTTCAATTAAGGAAAAGTCTTTTTGGCTTTGCGGGACATACTACGCAATGCAAAACAGTATTTGACTTTACAATTATCGGAGTCTGAAGTCCCCCTTCGGGGGACCTGCCTGCCGGACAGGCAAGTTTAGGGGGCCTTCTCCTACCTGATAATATCTACATACCCAGCAATCCTCGTTCTCCCGTTCTTCGGATCAATCACATAATAATACGTACCCACGGGCGCGTCCTTGCCATTGATCTTGCCATCCCAGGGAATGGTGTAGCCGACGGAGTGGTAGACGGGCTGGCCGTAGCGGTTGACCACATCGACGGTACAACCGGGATAGGAATCGAGGTAGAGAATCTCCCATTTATCGTGGATGCCATCGCCGTTGGGACTGAAGGCATTGGGTACGGCGGGGCGCTTTAATACTTTGACAAAGACCTGGTCACTTACCGAACAGTTACCCTTACCAGTAACCGTAAATGTATAGGTGATATCTTCTACCCCAAGGACAATGGGATTCAGGATGGTATTAGAACCGGAGAAGTATTGGTTGGGCGTCCAGAGATATACGAGGTTTACACCAGTGGCGGTTGGCTGCAAAGTGATCTGCCCACCCTCGAGTACTAAGCGGTCAGGTCCTGCACTGATGACGGGATAATCATCGATCACCACACTGTCGGTGAACGTGGTGCTGCGGCATCCCCAGTTATTGATTGTATAAAAGTTTACATTGAACGTACCGGCTGCCGCATAGGTATAACTGAAACTGGCTGTGTTCCGCGTATCGCCATTGGCCATATCCCAGTTCCAGGCGGTGGCTACACCACCCATCTGGTTGCTGGCATCGGTGAAGCGGATGGCATCGCCGAGACAAACCTCGTCCTTATCAACAATGAAACTCGCAATCGGCTGATCATGGATCGTATTCAATACAATCGTGGTATCCTGCACACAACCGGCGGCACTGGTGACCTGCAGGTTTACGTTGAAGGGACCGGTACTCACATAAGTATGTGAGGGATTGGTGGCAGTGGAATTATTCACCAGTCCGCTGGGCGGATCGCCGAAATCCCAGTAATAGGCAAAGCTGCTCGCTGTGTTATCGGGTATGGTGGAACTATTGGTGAATACCGCGTTGGCATTGGGCAGACAAACCGAAGCCGGTATGGTAAAATTGGGGCGTGGTATCGGATTAACATGGATACGCGTAACCGCTGCGGTGCTGACACAACCATTGCTGGTGCTGACGGTTAGTTTCACATCATAATCCCCCCATTGTGCATAGGTATGGGTAACGGGATTGCCATTGCTTTGCTGAACTAACGGGGATCCATCCCCGAAATCCCAGGTCCAACCAATAAGTGTGCCTTCGGAACTGGTGGAACTATTGGTAAACGTAAGGGTTCGTTTTTCACAAAGCGGTGAACTGACACTAAACGAAGCTACCGGTGGCGCATAGACATGGATGGTCTGCGTGGTACTATCCGAACAACCACCGGTTGATGAAGTGTACAGGTATTTTATAGTATGTGTGCCGGGGCCTGCCACAGCCGGACTAAACAATCCCGTGGGTGATACACCCGGACCACTATAGACAAAACTGCCCGGCACCCCACCCTGTTCGGAAGCCTGGGTGAACTGGTAGGGAACCGCATCGAGACAAATAGCAGGAACCGGGGTAAACTGCACACGCGGTGCAGCATTGACCGTAATATTTTTAATGACATCATTCACACAGACTCCACCAGAATAAGCGCGGTAACGGATACTGAAGACCCGGGTCAGTGGTGCCTGGAAATTCGGGTACAGGTGTTTGTACACTTTTCCGGTAACTGGAAAATCATCAGTATCAAATACGGTGGGAGCACCGGTATTATCCCAATAGATTTCCACTTTGGTGATATTGCCCGGGAATACGGTAGAGGCTTCTATGATGGACACGGAATCATTGGCACAGAGTGAGGCCGGACTGCTCACCGTAAAATTGGCCACCGGGAAACTACCATTTACATAAAGCTGGGTAAGGACTGTGTCCTTACATCCATGACTGCTGGTCGCGATAAGTTCAACCGGATAAGCACCGACCGCCGTATAACTGTGTTGCGGATTTTGCAGTACCGAACTATTATTGACCCCGCTGCCCGGATCTCCGAAATTCCATTGCCAGGCGGAGATAACCGAAGGTGCATCCACCCGGCTGGTATCATTGAACTGGGCATAGGTATCGTTGAGACAAACATCCGGTAATATAAATCCGGCCTCCGGTTTGGCCCGGATAATAAGCTGGCGGGTCAATACATTACTCACACAACCTTCATCATTCGTTACGGTCAGGGTGATCGTATAGGTACCTGCTGTGTAAAAAATATGCGTGGGGTTTTGTAAGGCTGATGTATTAGCAGATCCGCTTACCGGATCGCCGAAGTTCCAGTTCCAGCCAGTGAGACTACCGACATTGGGTACCGACTGATCGGTGAAGTCAACCGCAATACCCGGACATTGGGGATTGGAATTGGTGAAGGCCGCGGTGGGTAATGGATGAATAATAATCGTGACACTGCCAGTCTGCAAATTGCTGCAAGTGGTACTGCTGGCATCGGTGACACTCACCAGTGTATAAACATAAGTACCGGGACTATTCGTTGGTGCGGTTACCGTAGCTGTACTGCCTGTACCCGTTACATTCAGCAAAGGCCCACCATTGATCCGGTAATAAAAAGTATAGGGTGCTGTACCAACGGCACCGGTAAAGGTAACAACAGGACCTGTCCCGTTTTCGCATTGTTCCGTGGTCCCGCTGATTGCAGCCGTGGGCAATGGATTAATGGTAATGGTGGCGGAGCCGGATTGATTTTGTGTACAGGCTGTGCTGGAACCATCCGTTACATTCAGTAAAGTATATATAAAAGTGCCGGGTGTTCCGGTAGGTGCAGGTACAGTGACCGTATTACCGGAGGTAGTCGTGACTGTTAGTGCTGGTCCCCCATTGATGGAATAGGAAAAAGTATAGGGAGCGGAACCAACGGCACCGGTAAATGTAATGAATGGCGAGGTTGCATTTTCGCAGACGGTAGTGCTGCCGCTGATCGTAGCCGTGGGCAATGGATTAACGGTGACGATGGCTGAACCGGTTTGTGGCTGGCTGCAGCTGGCCGGACTGGCATCCTGCACACTGACCAGTGAATACGTAAAGGTTCCCGGGACAGCAGTAGGTGCGGCCACTGTAGCTGTATTACCTGTACTCGTTACTGTTTGCGGGGCGCCCCCATTGATGGTATATGTAAAAGTATAAGGAGCCGTGCCGATGCTGCCGGTAAACGTAATTTGTGGTGCCGTACTGTTCTGGCAGACAACGGTTGTCCCGCTGATGCTGGCCACAGGTAACGGGGAGATCGTAACCGGATGACTGGTGGTATCGGACAAACAACCCACGTCCGTAATCAGGGCATAGCGGACATTATAGGTGCCCGGTGCCGCATAGGCATGTGAGGGGTTGCTGGTATTCACGATGGCGGCATCGCCGAAATTCCAGTAACGGCTTATAACAGGACGACCACCAGTTGTATTGTTTTCTGTAAACTGGACAGGATTTGGAAAACAAACCGGGGCATAAGAGAAGTCGGCCACCGGCGGATCAAAGACCTGTAAGGTATAGTCGATCTGTTGTTCCCCGCTGCAACCATCCGGTGTTGGATTATTGGCTATTACCCGGATGGGATAAGAACCTGCGGTGTTGATGGTATAAGGATTCGGCAGTTTGTATTCGTAAAGCTGTTTGCCATTTACCACAAACGTATTATCATATACCGGGTTGGGGATCGTTACATCTGCAAAAAGTCCGTTGAACCGCCAGCTGATGGAGGTCGGCTGATAAGGAAAGACCATGGAAAAATAAAAGGGCGAACTCTTACAGGCAGCCGGGAATGTAACGGTGGCATACTGGTTCTGCACACTGACATACTGATAAAGGTCACGCACATTGGTGCCTGCATTGTAACCATAGGATTCAAAATCTCCGTAACCATACGCGATCGCCACAAAACCACTGTCGGAAACAGTGCGGTGGGTCGGGTTCGTCAGCGTGGAGGTGGTGACTTCCTGTTGCAGATAGGAATAAGTAGTAGTTGGAATAGCTACCGGTGTGGCGGTAAAAGGCAGTCCGTCAATCCGCAGACTGGCCAATCCCGCAGTTGGGATTATGATGTTCAGGAAGTGCCGGTTAATATTGGTATTGGGCGGTGTAAGGTCATTCCGTGCCGAGAGCACCGTAATACTGCTTAAGGTTTGTTCAATCGGGTTCAGCAGGATCATCTCAGGGTCAGACTGGATCCCATCGCAACCCTGGGTGATCATATACTGGGCCACACATACGGGCTTGTCCGCGTTAATGATCCTGGGTGTATTGTTGCCACTGGTATTAAACTCATAATAGCTGTTGTTTACCAGTGAACCAGGCGGCAGGTTGACCCCATTCACCGTTACTATGGTTGCAGGGTCTTTTACAAAAACGCGGAAAATATCAAATGCCCGGTCTTTGAAAGGAGCGGTGATATAATGTTGGCCCCAGGAGACTAATGGAAACATTTGCTGATACAGGTTATCCCCCGAACTGGCATTGGTACACCCAAAGGCGGACCAGGTAGTACCCGAATAGACGGCAATCGGTTTACAGGGAGCTCCGGCGGTGGCCACGGATTTAATATAACTGCCACTCAGGTCGCCTGAATTGGCTGACTGAAACTGAAACACATCTCCTTTGTTCAGGTTGATGGAAAATGTTGTATTGGCAGGATAAGCATTGTTGGCATCAGCCTGTGAAGGCTTTATTTCAACCTGTGTGTTGTTTTCAGTTGCCACTACCGCAAATTCAGATTTTGAATTATTGGAGGAAGGCCTCGATGGATAGCTGGTGACATAATATTCCCGGCCCAGCACTTTGGTAGGCAATACAAGTGTGGCACCCGACCGGGCGGCATGAAGGATATGCGAATAAACAACGATGGGGGTATCTGAAACTATATGTATCCCTTTATTCACCCCAATGCCGGTGACCTGTTCATTAATCGCGAGGGAATTTGAAGGGGTGGATGTATTGGTCAATCGTAATGTGGTTACCTGATTGGCGGTAACCGTAAAAGGTAGTGTGGAACCTCCGACAGATAGTGTGCCGGTAGCATTAAATTCAGAAGTAATATACAGCGCCATGCGGGAGACCGTCCCGTTGATATGACCCGTATAGATCACCCAGAAATCCTTGCCCTTGTTGGAATAGTCCTGTGCAGCGAGCCGCATGCTCCCAGCCAGGCAGATAAAAATAATCAGCAGCCTTGTAAGCTTTCTCATAAGTGAACCGTCATTAACCGGCGGGCATGAAGCACCCGGAGGCTTGATTTCCCCAGGATAAGAAGGTTAAAAAGAGGCGGGGTTTAATAAAGGTATAGGTTCTGTGAATAAATTTACCTGACCCTCATCATCAATAACATCTCGGACAGGCCTGGCTGTATTTATTGCCCAGCAGGAAGCCGAAAACAATCTCGTGTGTACCGCTGTTGAAATCGCGGAGAATATTATTATTCGCTGATTTTTCGTACGCGTAACTCACGTTGAACGTGTTGCTGATATTCATCCCCAGCATACCGGAAAATCCGTCCTGGTAACGATAGCTCCCTCCTACCCACAGCTGATCACGGTATTGCAGTTTGAGGTTGGCTTCCGGCTGAAACTGACGGAAAGAACTGCCCTTGATGTATTTCACCATCAGGGAAGGCACGGCATTGACATCCTCCGATAAGAGGAAGCGGTATCCGGCGGTAAGAAACATATGCGGGATCATGCGGCCCTTGGTGAGAATGGAAGCATTATCATCCACAAAGTTCAGGGTGCTGGGTAATACATTTTGTGCGGACAACCCGATGAAATAATCACGGGAATATAACCAGATACCGGCGGCCATCTGTGGTCTGGTCTTGGTCAGTTGTCCGGTGTTCAATGAACCATTGGCCGGATCGCTGGGATCTCCATTACCCGAGAAATCCTGTTTGCTTACATCAATCCCAACTTTGGTAATACCGGCAGATAATCCGGCTGAGATATTAGTAGTAGGACTTAAACCCAGGTGATAGGCATAGCTGGCCATGACCGTGGAGAAATTGAAACTACCGGTCCGGTCATTGATAAAAGTAAAGCCTGCACCATGGTGCGGTTCGGCAGCTGTATAATTTTCCCAGTAAGCCTTCCCTCTCGGATTCTCCCCTGGAACCTGGAATGAGGTAGATGACGTGCGGTAATCATCTTTCCCGATGGGACCGTGAATGGTCAGGTACGTGGTTTTCGGTGCACCGTTGAGACCGGTCCACTGATCACGTACCGACATTTTCAGATCGGCATAATTATCAATCCCTGCAATAGCCGGGTTGATGATAAATGGGTTGATGACATACTGGGTATAATGCGGGCGTTGCTGCGCCTGCACCAGTACGGCCATTCCCATGAGCATGAATAAACTGATAATACGTTTCATAGACTTACCTGATTATATCAACATAACCGGCCAGTTTCGAGCGGCCGTTTTTCGGATCAATCACATAATAATAGGTTCCCACCGGAACATCCCTGCCGTTGACCTTACCATCCCACGCGGTGGCATATCCAACAGAATGGAAGACCGGCTGGCCATAACGGTTCACGATATCGATCGTACAGCCAGGATAAGATTCAAGGTACGGAATAACCCAGCGATCGTGTACCCCATCCCCGTTCGGGCTGAAAATATTCGGTACAGACGGCGCTTTCAGCACTTTTACAAATACGGCATCACTGGCTGAACAACCTTGCGGGCTGGTAACCGTGAGTGTATAGGTAATATCACTGGTGGGTGAAGCATTCGGGAAGGATGTGGTGGCATTGTCCAGCCCGGTGGGTGGTGACCACTGATAAGTAACCGGTACGTTGGCATTCAGGGCCGGAGTCAGGGCTACCTGTCCGCCTTCGAGTACAAACTTATCGGGACCTGCATTAACGGCCGGGGTGGTAAAGATATCCAGCACCTGTTCTTTAAAATTACTGCACCCATTGGTTCCGGTATAGGTATAACGGATAGTATACTGACCGGCACCGGCAGATGGAGCAAAGAGTCCGGTAGATGATATGCCATTACCACTAAAAACACCTGCACCCGGTAAGGCATTCAGCATCTGTGCCTGGGTAACCTGGAAGGCCGGCTGAGCGGAACAGGCAAAAGGAATCGGGTCAAACTGTATCGTGGGTGTGGCCAGCACTGTAATGGTTTTGATACTTGTATTCACACAATTAATACCGGAATAAGCCACATACCTCACCTGGTAGGTTCTGGTGAGCGGAGTACCAAACTCAGGATATGTATGTGTATATACAGCACCCGGAACCGGATTGTCATCGGTCGTTTTATCACCCGGATTGTTCAGGTAATCCCAGTAGATCTCCACTTTTACCAATGAACCGAAGTTTACGGTGGATCCGTCTTTCACGGTTACTTCTTTATTACTGCAGAGTGCATTCTCATTTTGCACGGTGAAACCGGCTACCGGTACAGATCCGTTAACGGTGAAAGCCTGCTGAATGGTATCGGTACAACCATTGTTGCTGGTAACGATCAGCTGAGCTGTATAGGGGCCAACCACACTATAACTATGAGTCGGGTTTTGCAATACAGAGGTATTCGGGTTACCTGCATTGGCATTGGGATCACCAAAATTCCACTGCCATCCGGTAATACTTCCGCTTGCAATAGAACTGGTATCAATAAACGGTGCATTCGGGTCAGTCAGACAAACCTCGGGAGAAATAAAGCCGGCCTTCGGTCTGGCGTTGATTGAAACAGTGTTGGAGAATACCGGGCTCACACATCCTTTATCTGAAGTAGCTACCAGCGAAACAAGATAGTTACCAGCTGTAGCATAAGTATGGGAAGCGTTCTGGGTACTGGCCGTATTGGCAGCTCCACTGGCCGGATCACCAAAGCTCCATTGCCAGTTATTTAAAGTACCTGCATTGGCCACTGACGCATCATTGAAACTGATGGTACGTGTTTCGCAGGCCGGTAAAGCGAAATTGAAATCAGCGGTTGGTAAGGGATTAACGATCACGGTTGCGGTACCGGTCTGTGCCTGGCTACAGGTCACGGAACTGGCATCCTTTACATCCACCAGGGAATAAACAAAGGTACCGGCTGTACCGGTTGGTACCGGAATAGTCAGGGTGTTACCTGTACTGATTCCTGTCTGATTGGCCCCGCCATTAATTGTATAGGTAAAAGTGTAAGGCGCCGATCCCAGTGCACCGGTGAAGGTGACGTTTGGAGAAGGCGCATTCAGACATACTTCATTATTTCCGGCAATGCTGGCGGTGGGCAGTTCATTTACGGTTACGACAATCGATCCGGTCACGTTCTGACTGCAACCATTGGCACTTCCTTCTTTTATTGAAAGCAGATTATACACAAAGGAACCAGCCGTTCCGGTAGGTGCAGCCACGTTCACACTATTGCCGGCATTGGCAACAACGGTCTGGGTGGCTCCCCCGTTGATATTATATTCAAATGTATAGGGCGCTGTTCCGTTGGCCGCGGTAAACGTGATTTGAGGCATGGGAGCATTGCGGCAAACCACTACGTTCCCACTGCTGAATACGGCGGTAGGAAGTGGTTTAACCACGACTGTTACCGTACCACTTTGTGGCTGTAAGCAACCGGTGATTGCTGTTTCCTGTACTGATTGTAATGTATAAGTGAGGGTCCCGCTGGCGGTGGTCGGTACGGCAACAGTAGCCGTATTACCCGTATTGGCGATGGCCACCTGGGTTGGTCCGCCATTGAGGGAATAACTGAAATGGAAAGGAGCACTACCATTGGCGCCGGTGAAGGTCACCAAAGGCGATGCTGCATTCAGACAGACGGTGGTATTACCCACCATGGTAGCTGTAGGAAGCGGTTTCACTACTACGGTCCTGGTGGCCACATTATTTACCGTCTGGCAACCCGCCAGGGTACTAACGCGCAGGGTTACGATAAAGGAACCTGATGTGGCATAAATATGTGTAGGGTTCTGCTGATTGGAAACAGGAGTACCATCGCCAAAATCCCAGGTCCAGCCATTGATAATGCTGCCGGAGGCGGTGCTGGCATCGGAGAAACCGATCAGGCTGCCGATACATACTTCAGGTAAGGTGTTGAAAGCCGCTACCGGTTCTGCATACACGGAACTGAGCTGTTGTGTTTTTGTATCTGTACATCCTTTATCGGAAGTAATGGTCAGACTAACGGTGTAAGGACCGGCAGCACTGTAATTGTGCAGCGGATTCTGAAGGGCGGAAGTCCCTGCATCTCCGAAATTCCAGTTCCAGGTTGTAACGGATCCCCCACCAGGAACAGTGGAGAGGTCGTTGAACTGAGCTGCACCTGCTGGTAAACAGGCTACAGGCAGATTGAAGTCAGCCACAGGATTGGGGTTGATCGTTACCGGGAGACTGAATAACAGGCTCTGGCATCCTGCCGTGGTTACTACACGGAGGGTTACTGTATAAGTACCGGGTGTGGCAAAGCGGTGTGTTTCGTTGGTACTGCTGTTACGAATCACGACGGGTGAGCCATCACCAAAATCCCAGGTCCACTGGGACAATGTTCCACCACCAGAAGGTGCGGAAAGATCGGTGAATGTGATATCGCGGTCGGGGCAATTAGGGGTGGATACGCTGAACTGTGCTACGGGCGGGTTATTAATAGTAACCAGTTTTATAGCTGTGTCACTGAGGCAACCGATATCGGTTACCAGGGCATATTTTACTGTAAAAGCACCGGGTGCTCCGTAAGTATGAGACGGGTTATTTGCTGTGGACGTAGTGGCATCGCCAAAATTCCAATAGCGGGATAATACGGGACGGCTGTCGGTGTTTGAATTATCCGTGAATAAAACAGGGTTGCTGATACAACCGTCTGTAGCAAAATTGAAATCTGCTGCAGGTTTGTTATAAACCTGGAAATCGAAGTCAATCTCCTGGACCCCGCCGCAACCATCCGCTGTCGGGTTAGTGGCAATCACTTTGATCGGATACGTACCGATGTTAGAAATGGTATAGGGCGTAGCTAATTTATAAACATAAAGCGTTTTACCATTTACCACGGTGGTGGATGTGGGTACCGGGGCGTTGATGGTTACGTCGGCCAATCCCTGTCCATTCAGCGCAGCACCGAAAACCCATTGTAATGAAGTCGGCTGGTAAGGGAAGGTCATGGAAAAATAGAATGTGGTATTCCGGCAGGTAGCGGGGATGTTCACCGTTACATCCTGGTTCTGTACCGACATATACTGATAAATATCCTTCACATTTGTACCGGCAGAATAGCCATATGTTTCAGCACTTCCATAGCCGTAAGCGATTGCATTAAAACCGGAATCTGAATAAATGGTATGGTTCCCTTGTGCGACTCCAGCCATATACAGGTAAGCAAATCCGGGATCTGAAGGATGGGGAATCCAGTTGGTTACCGGAATGGGTGCACCATCCAGGCGGAAAGAAGACTGCCCGGTCCCGCCCACCCTCATCACGGCATGGATATTATGTTGCTGGGCACCCGTAACAGTCAGCGGCGAATTTACCAGGGTAACTTTATTTATATTCTGTTCAACCGGATTCAGGATAATCATATCCGGGTCAAATGGACTGGCATTCCCCCCAAATCCGGAAGGGCAGTTCTGGGAAGTAAAGTACTGGGCTACCGAAATCAGGGTATCGGCTTCGATAATATTGGGTGTACTGTTTAAGAATTCGAAGTAGTTATTAATAAAAGAACCGGCAGGAATGAGTGAACCATTCAGGAACACATTGGCCGTGGGCGAACAACGTTGAATACGGTAATAGTTCCAGGGCTTGTTCACACTGGGAGCGGTCACATATTTACGTCCCCAGGAAGCGACCGGATAAAGTTGCTGGTAAAGGTTATCTGAACTACCCGCATTACATCCAGGAGTAGAGATTGATAATTTTCCACTGCCGGAGAAAACGGCAATCCGCTTACAGCCGCCTGATGCTGATGCTACAGACTGTACATGGGTACCGGTCAGATCGACTCCGCTGGCCCCCTGGGTGGTACCCATGACCTGGTAGACCTGGCCTTTGTTCAGGGTAATGGTATAGGTATTGTTGGCTGACCAGCCACCTACCGTGTTACCAGTAGGGGTGATTTCAACACTTGTATTATCTTCTACACCTACTATGGTGATAAAAGAGTTGGAATTATTCTCATTTGAGATCTGGGTAAAGCTGGTGGAATAATACTCCTTACCCAGTACGTTCAGTGGCAGACAAAGGGTGGCGGCACTGGCCTGGCTGCGTGTAATAAAGGAATAGACCACGACAGGCTTGGCGGCAGTCACCCGGATTGCACGTCCGTTAAACGTTCCATCCCCATTAATAAAGTAGGTATTCGGAATTACGACTGGTATTACCTGGTTGGCATTGATCGTTCCGGTTGACAGGGTCGTTATCCCGAAAATTTCCACCGTATAGGTCGTCGTTACATCGGATGTGATGTAAAGCGTCATGGTTGGGTTGTTACCATTCATACCGACGTGGTAACTATAGGCCAGCCATAATTCCTTGCCTTTATTAGAAAAGTCCTGGGAATAGGATGCACTGCTCCAAATTGAAGCCAGTAATAATAGGGTACTTAATCTTAGTAGTTTTCTCATTAGTCCAATATCCAAAAGTGTAAAAAACCGTGGGCTAATTTACTCGGAAGATTCCGTAATACATAGCTTTTTGCGAACTAATTCTACAAATTTATACGCTTTCAGCATACACGTAGATGTACGATAATGAACGACTTATGCGGATTTTTCGTAACCTGATGGCGCTCGTAAAAGTACGGGCTTGAGGAAATGAAGCAATTGAACCGCTGAGGACGCGGAGAACGCAGAGACAGATGGTAAAATTTATAACTATATATTATTACTGGATAATTATATTTAGATAGTGTTTGTAATAATCTATAAACCATTATTTTA
>CAZLRY010000058.1:0-13457 GCA_964561675.1 uncultured Chitinophaga sp. | reverse complement strand
ATAAATATTCAGCAGGCCAACGCCAAACCCGATATAAATCACCAATGAAGAAATAATACTTTGCCGCCGGATGCTGCTCATTTGGTAAAGGTAAAGGACTGATTGGAATTGTCAGGTATCAGGTTCACTGTCCTTTTTTGAGGGTAATATAGAAATTGGGATTGTACTGTTCAATACCGGTGCCGGGGGGTAACGTAATCTTTTTCCAGCCGGTCTCCGGATACAGCCAGGAACCCGGCTTCCCCATCAGCTGCAGAGGCATATTGAATCCCTTTACCACATTTGTCCACCTGTAGTTTAGCTCCTGGCCATTTAACCGGTATTCCAGTTCAGGGATCTGTGTGGTACGGAGATACTGGTCAAATATTTTAGAAAGGTCTTTGCCGGAAACCCGGGACATATAGGCTTCGATTTCTTTTGAATCCACCGTTTTATGCCTGAATTCCTGGTTCAGTCCGCGCATTATTTTCCTGAAGAGACTGTCATCATGTATCACCTGGCGGATGGTATGCAGCAGACTGGCGCCTTTATTATACATATCCCCGCTGCCTTCTTTGTTCACGCCATAGGGCCCGATCAGCGGACGGTCATTGGCTATATTATTGCGGATTCCCTGCAGATAGGCATCGCCGGCCGCTTTGCCATAATAAAATTCAGTAAACAAGACTTCCGAGTACATGGTGAAACCTTCATGTACCCACATATCCGCAATATCATTGGAGGTGATATTATTGGCAAACCACTCGTGGCCACTTTCATGGATGATAATATAATCCCATTTCTTTCCCCAGCCACTGCCGGATAAATCCATGCCCAGGTAACCATCCATGAAATGATTGCCATAGGCCACCGCACTCTGGTGCTCCATACCCAGGTGCGAGGATTGTACCAGCTTAAATCCGTCTTCATAAAAAGGGTAGGGGCCAAACCAGTATTCAAAGGCTTTGAGCATACGCTTTACATCACGGCCAAACTGTTTCGCCGCCCTGGCTGAATCTACATCGAGGACCCAGTAATCAAGCGAAAGTTCCTCCCCGGTTTCCCCGGTATAACGATCAGCGAAATGTACATATTTACCAATATAAGGGACGATATTATAACTGTTGATTGGATTCTTAACCTGCCAGGTCCAGCTGGTTGTTCCGTTTTTACCTGCTTTTTTATTGATACATCGTCCATTCCCGATTGCTGTTAAATTGTCTGGTACGGTAACCGTAAGGGAAGCGCCTTTATCCGGCTCATCCCCCTGGTAGTCTTTACAGGGATACCATACACTGGCGCCCAAACCCTGGCAGGCAACGGTCATCCATGGCCGGCCGCGGTTATCTTTAGTCCAGATCCAGCCTCCTTCCCAGGGTGGATTGACCGCCTCACGGGGCTTGCCGGAGAAATAGACTGAAATTGAAAAAAAGGTATAGTTCTGTTCCGCTGGCTGGTGTTTTTGAAACTTCCGTTTCCCAAAGTCAATAAAATAAACATTTCCTTCTCTTCGGTATTGGGTCAGGGGTTCATTTCTCTGTTTCATACTATCAATACGCATCGGTTCCTGTAAATCAAGCTGCATGATTTTGTCCGTACAGTCTTCGGGTACTGTAAAAAGGATTTGAATACTGCCTGTTATTTTCTTTGATGAATAATCCGGCGTGATCTGTATATCATATTCAATAACATTCCACCAGTCTCTGCCAGGACCGTTACTGCCACGCAATGTATCCTGCCGGGTGAATGTTTCCTTTTTATTGAGCGGTTGGGCGCCACTAAAAAGGGATATTAAAACGAAAGGGAGCACAATTAAAATACGGGAGTGTCGGTACATTCTTTCCGGTTAAACGTTTTATAAGCGATACTTTGCTAATTTAGTCCGACTCTTATTAACTCATGTACCGTTTAACAAAATATTTTCCTTTTTTACTGGCGATCTGCCTGCTGAGCTCCTGTTATAACAAGACAGGACAGGAAAAGAATATTTTCCATTACAATGAGTTTTCCGGTATTCCGACCCTGGACCCGGCCTTTGCCAAAAGTCAGGCAACGATGTGGCCTGCGCACCAGCTATTCAATACCCTGGTGGAAATTGATGATAGTCTTCATATTGTTCCTTCCCTGGCCACCCGCTGGGACATTTCCGCCGACCGGACTGTATATACTTTTTACCTCAGGAATGATGTTTACTTCCATGATGACCCGGCGTTTCCTGGTGGTAAGGGGCGAAAAATGAAGGCTGACGATATTGTGTATAGTCTGTCCAGGATCATGGATAAAAGAGTGGCCAGTCCGGGTGCCTGGATCTTCAGCCGGAAAACAGACACCCTGCAACCGTTCGAGGCCTTGGATGATACCACTTTCCGGCTCAATTTACTTTACCCGTACAACCCGATCCTGGGCATTTTATCAATGCAGTATTGTTCTATTGTTCCCCGGGAAGTCGTGGAATACTACGGGAATGATTTCCGCCGGCACCCGGTCGGCACCGGTCCGTTCAGGATGGTGGCCTGGGAAGAAGGACAGGCCCTGGTATTGAAACGAAATGAAAAGTATTTTGAAAAAGACAGTGCGGGTAACCCCTTGCCCTACCTGGATGGGGTTAAAGTGAGTTTTTATGACAGCAAGGCCACGGAATTCTTATTATTCCGGCAAAAGGACCTTGATTTTATTAATGATATTGAAGCATCGTTTAAGGATGAAGTGCTAACCAAGGCCGGTACCCTGCGAAAAGAGTGGGAGGGTAAGATCAGGCTGATCGCCAGCCCATATCTTAATATTGAATACCTGGGTATTTTAATGGATACCACCAATCCACTTCTTGCCGGCTCTCCGTTACGGTTAAAAAAAATCAGGCAGGCCATCAACTATGGATTTGACCGGCGTAAGATGACCCTCTACCTGCGTAATTCATTGGGTACACCGGCAGAGTCCGGGTTTGTGCCACTCGGACTTCCTTCTTTTGACTCAGTAGTGGTCAGGGGCTATCATTTTGATCCGGTTAAAACCCGGCAGTTACTGGCAGAAGCCGGTTTCCCGGGGGGGAAAGGGTTGCCGGTCATTAAGCTGCTCACGATTGCGATCTATGCGGATATGGCCAATTTTATTGCCAAACAACTGGAAGAGTCCGGCATACCGGTGCAGGTGGAAGTAGTACAGAAATCACTGTTATTAGATATGACCTCCGGCTCCAGGGCCGCTTTTTTCCGGGGCAGCTGGATTGCCGATTATCCGGATGCGGAGAACTACCTCTCTGTTTTTTATTCAAAGAATCCCGCTCCTCCCAATTATACCCGTTACCATAATCCGGCTTTTGACCTGTTGTTCGAAAAAGCGATTGCTGAAACCAATGATTCAATCCGCTACGAACTCTACCGCCAGGCCGATCAGCTTATGATCAATGACGCCCCGGTAGTGCCATTATGGTATGATAAAGCCGTCCGATTGGTACAAACAAGGGTCGTAGGTTTCCGTGCCAATGCATTAAACCTGCTCGAACTACGTACCACCCGATTTCAATAAGGGATTGATCTTCAGTAACGTATATGTGTATACGTAAATCTACTAAGTAAATACTATTAATTTTTTGTCGTAAAAGCTTGCATATTTTAAATGTGCATATTACTTTTGATGTATCCGAAATATACGGAGTAGGTAAGCAGAATATCTCCGTAAAGTTCATGGGAACATTTCCGGATTAATCCAGATCCTTCGAGCGACCAACGATCACAACCCTTTGTAAAACAAAAACCCCTTTTATGAAAACGCGTCTCCTCGCCGTGGTGATGACCATTGTATCTTTTGTCATCTTTTCAACCGAAAAATCACAAGCACAGGCAGCTCCCATTTTCAGTTTTAGTTCATATTCTTTAGAGTCAGGTACAGCCCTGAGTAATGGTGCCGTTTACCGTTTCTCAAATGTAACCACCGGTGTGGATGCCCTGGTTACCATCAGTGCTGTTACATCCGGTATCACCCTGCGTAATATCGATCGTACGATAGATGGTTATGGTGAAGCTTTTCAACCTGAATACCGGATCAATGGCAATACCAATGGATATATAGAATTTCAGATTCGTTTTGTAAACAGTGGCACCAGCACTACTTCAAACAGGCCCATTGTCTCTGCCACAGGTCTTGATATCGATGGCAGTCCCAGCGGCAGCAATTCACTGAAAGAGTTTAACCGGATTGATATGGGCGGTGGCTCTTATGAATTTAACTCGTATAATGCAGAGTTGACTGTTTCTCAGTCCGGTACTGCGGTAAGTGGTAATAACTATACCGGCAATTTATTTGGGGCGCTGGTAGATACAACGGCCAAAGAAGTGATGTTCTCTGTAACGAATACCAATGTGGGTAGCATGACTTACCGGATAGGTTCTAATAACGAAACAAGCGGAAGCAGTACACGATATGCATCGCTTTATTATAAAAAGTTTACGTATCAGCATTTTCCCCTGGCTATCTCCGGACTCATGTCTTTTGACGGAGTGGCAGTAAATAATAAAGTGAAATTGTCCTGGGAACTGGCGGCCAATAAATACAGCAAAGTGGTATTGGAAAAAAGTAACACATCTGCCAATTTCACAAAAGTATATGAGGCAAACAGTGGTTCATTTGATCATTCAGGGTATACGGATGCCGATGTGCAGGGTGGCCAGCTGTTTTACCGTTTATGTGCCACTAACCTGGAAGGAAAAACAGAATACAGCAGTGTTATCGCGGTTAAAGTAAGTGGGTTGGTAAAGAATGAAATGAACGTTTATCCTTCACTGATTCAGACAGGGGCCACGTTGGCCGTTGCTCTTGCTGAAAAAACAGAAGGAACGGTGCTGATATCCGATTTGTCCGGACGGATCGTAAAACAACAGAAAGTAAATCTGCAGGCTGGTTCTAACAGTATCGCGGTCGATGGCTTTGACAACTTTGCTAAGGGGAATTATATTGTGGCACTCAGGACGCCGGCAGTAGTATATTCCAGGAAAGTAGTCGTACAATAAAAAAGAGGGGTTTCATTTGAATAAGAAGGGCTGTATCGCGGATACAGCCCTTTCTTTTTTATACATCAACGGTCTTTTCTTAGTTTGTCTTTAAATACTTTCCGGAACTTTTCCAGCTTGGGTTGTATCACCACCCGGCAATAAGGGTTTGAATTACCATTTAATTCAAAATACTGCTGATGATAATCTTCGGCCGGATAAAATATACTGAAAGGGGTGATTTCCGTTACGATCGGGCGGTCAAATGCCCCGCTTTTATCCAACGCTGCTTTATAGCTTTCAGCCTTTTCTTTTTGTTCATCGTTGTGGTAAAAAATACCACTCCGGTACTGGGTACCCACATCGGCCCCCTGGCGGTTCAGTGTGGTGGGGTCATGCGTCTGCCAGAACACTTCCAGTAATTCATCAAAACTGATTTTGGACGTGTCATACGTGATCTGCAGGCATTCGGCATGCCCGGTGTTGCCATCACAGACTTCCTTGTATGTAGGGCTGATCGTTTCGCCACCCGTGTAACCGGATACGGCACTGATCACCCCATCCAGTTCTTCAAAAATGGCTTCAGTACACCAGAAGCAACCATTGGCAAAAGTAGCCACGGCAGCAGTGGCGGGTAAGGGCGCGGAGTTCATCATAGTTTGCTTTTCTTTTTTAGATTCAGTTGTGCCGGGTGCTTTCTGGGCACAGGCCACCAGGGTGACCAGTCCCGTCATCCAAACGGCCAGCATCGGCTTCAGGTTTATTCGCTGTTTCAAGTGGTTAAATTTCGTGAATTATTGAATAGGTTGACGGAATACCCATTAACTTACGGACCAATCATTAAAACAGATGCCGCATGCGGATTGTTCTAATTCTTTTAACAATTATCCTTTTTTCAGCCTGTAAAACCAAGACCATGACTCCTGAAAAAATCAGTACTACTGCTTTCCGGCTCAAACCCGGCGAGGATCTCAGGGCCGGAATCGAGAAAATAGTCCGGGAAAAAGACATCCGTGCCGGCTGGGTGGCGACCTGCTCAGGCAGCCTGACTGATTATGCCATCCGCTTCGCCAATCAGCCCGATGCATCTGCCGGAAGTGGCCATTTCGAAATTGTAAGTCTTACCGGTACTGTAAGTGTGAATGGCTCGCACCTGCACCTGAGTATCAGCGACAGCACCGGCCGAACCATTGGCGGACACCTGACAGCCGGTTGCAAGGTTTATACAACGGCCGAAATCGTTCTTATGTATACGGATAAATATACGTTCACCCGCGAAAAGGACGGCTCCACCCCCTGGGAAGAACTCCAGGTTCATACTAACGACTAATTACTATTGACTCAAAAAAAGGCTCTTTGAAACCAAAGAGCCTTTTTAGTGAGTCAAAAATTCTAAGATAGTCTACCTGGGCTCCATTGCATTATTGATCAGGAAAACCAGGTTCCCGCGGTGTGCTTTTGTTTCTTCATTGGTGGAAACAGCTCCAGCCAGCTGGGTTTTCAGTTTCTTTAATGTGTTCAGTGCTGCGGCCCTTGCCACATCATCATATCCCGGATTTTTCGGATCAAGAATAAAGGCGGCTTGCTTAACAAAGGCTGTTTGCAGGTATTGACGGTACACATTTACATTGGTTCTCAGGTCAGCTTCAAAACAGGCTTTCACCAGATCATTCATCACATCGGCGACACTGTATTGATTCCCATACAGCCGGCTGTTGGTGATCCGCTGTACGGTTGCCGGATGCAGGATATGTGCAACAGCGGCTCCCTGCTGATTCAGTACCACCCCGGTAATGCGGTAATCATCACCTGTGCTGCTTTGGTTAAATCCACGGCGCTGGGGTTGCAGGTAGGGGAGTACCTGGTTGTCGGCATCAAAAGCATTCGGGGCAAAAACATATTTGCTGAGCAATTCCATTGCTTTCTTCTGGGTGGCCAGCGGAACCGGTGTGTATGGCTTATTGCCGGAACGCTGGTCAGGTGTACTGCGATCAATATAGATCCCGCCGATATATCGGCTGGCTGCGGCAATCATACTGTTCCGTTGTCCCTGCAATGCTCCATAACGCGCCCGCAGTTCAGCGAAACTCTGGTTCGGTTTACTGTATTTTTGTACCAGCTTACCCATTACTGAATTAACCAGTTTCAACCGGTCTTCTGCATAGGCAATGGCATCACTGCTGAGGTCATTAACATTCACCCGCGGATCCATGGCTTTTCCGGGCATACGCATATCATCCCCGTCATTCCCGAAAGCGAGTTGTGGTTCGGTACTGCGGCTGAGAATAGCACGTAATCCTGCCTCTTCTTCGGCGGCATTGAAGGGCGTATACCCATACTGAATGGCCCAGATATCATAAGGCCCGGCAAGCGTGGTATAATAATCGCCCTGTTTGGATTTATCACTGGCAATATTGATCGCCGGATAATCCATCACCGATCCGATCAATCCCTGTTTACGGGTGATCTCTTTATTATTCAGTTCAGCCATGGAGAGCATCTGGCTGGATTTCATATTATGGTTGAGTCCGAGCGTATGACCCATTTCATGCATGATCAGGTAATAGAGAAACTGCTTATGCATTTCTTTGATCTCTGCCGGTCCTGCATCCGTAATATCAGCAACGGTCATTCCGGTCATAAGCTGTGTTTTCAGTTCCTGAGCCATCGTGCAATTGGCCAGGTGCTGGTGGTCCATGCCTGGTATGTTGAAAACAGGAGCAGGTTGATTGGCCGGTGCCCCGCTGAATAATTCATCAATAATCGGGGTGTTACTGCCGCTGAACCATTCCACCGTAATATCAGCTCCCAGTATTTGTCCGGTTTTGGGGTTCACAAAACTGGGGCCGATGGCCCCGTAGGAGGCCTGGGCCGAAGAAACCCAACGGATCACATTGTAGCGGATATCGGCCGGATCCCAATCAGCATCATCCGGCATGATCTTCATCTGCACAGCGTTGCTGAAACCGGCTTTTTCAAAAGCCGCGTTCCATTTCAGGCCGGCTTCCACGATAGTCTGGCGGTATTCCAGCGGTGTAGTATTCTCCACCCAGTATACGATTGGCTCAACAGGGTCACTGATTGCTGCGGAAGGATCTTTTTTCTCCAGATGCCAGCGGTTGATCATATCCTTATAAGGCACGGGGCTGATGCTGGTCTGATCGGTAACCTGTTGCATAAAATAACCCACCCTCGGGTCATCTGCCCGGGGTCTGAAATTATTGGAAGGCATTTCAATCAGGCTGTGCTGCATCCGTACCCTCACATAACGGGGATCGGTTATATCCGGTCCTCCTGATACAAACGCACCTGGATTATCATACGCCAGGTCCACCACCACATCGGTATTGCCCGGGTAGGAACGAATCTGGTTGTATTTTGATTTTAAGGGATTCAGTCCGCCCAGGGAAAAACTCATGCCCATGGGCATGCCTGGGATATTAGCTGGACGCACTGCGTCCATTTTTTCGCTGATAAAAAATCCATCTGCCTGGATCAGGTATCCGGCAGAATCTTCGCCGGTTGATTTCTCAGCCAGGAATACAGCTTCCGGTTTGTCTATATTTTTTGTCTTGCTGACCGGATTATTTTCATCGTAGTAAAAAGAGGTATTTACCCGCGAAAATTCAAGTTTATCGTAGGCTTTCTGCACTTTAAATACAAAAGTCGTCCGGTGCATACTCTGATTCAGAAACAGCTGGGTAGGCCCACTGATTGAAAAGCTCTGGTAGATATATTCCTTACCCAGCTGCGCTTTTTTAATATAAAGCTGCACACTTCCGGTAACGGTATCCTGGTATATCGTAAAAAGGCCTTCCATTTTCTTACTGCCTTTCACTTTGTCAGCTATGCCGGTTGGTTTTTTGGTTTTTACGCTATCTGTCGGAGCTGGTGGCTGAGAGGGCGCAGCCTGCTTGTTTTGTGCTACAGCAGATAGCATCGTACCTGTGGTGATCAGGATCAGAAGTGCTTTTCTATTCATATGTTGGGTTTTAATTTGAAAGGACTAACAAGAATAAGGGACAGGAAGATCAGAAAGATAAGGATTTCTATGAACGGAAGTTTTGGGGGATGAGAGCGGGCCGGCCGGGATAGTATTGTCAAGGGCCCGGGAATCCGGTCTGTTTAGACATGACAATATGCGTTGAATATCCGAAATTTGCTCCCCATTGATGGTTCACTAAAATCAAAGAATGAAGCTTTTTCCCGATTCGGCGCAGGTGCAACTGGAATTTAACAAGGTCAGGGACCTGTTGGCCCTTTACTGTCAGAGCGATCATGCCCGGGCCAAAGCGCAGGAACTACGTGTGCATACCAGACGGGATTTTATTGAACTGGAGCTCCGGCAGACTCATGAATACCGTCAGCTGTCTGCCAATAGTATTTATTTCCCGAATGAAGTAATCCTGAACCTCTCAAAAGAATTAAAACTGTTATCGATTCCAGGCGCCATGCTGACTGGGGAGCAGTTTATTGCCATCCGCAAACTCTGTGAAAATACAGCTGCTATTTTCCGATGGTTTGATAATGAACGCCGCCTGGCATATCCGGGGCTGACAAAGGTTATCAATGATACCTATTATGAAAAAGTCATTGTGGAACTCATTGACGACGTGCTGGATGAATCAGGACAGGTCAAGGACAATGCATCTGATGATCTGCGGAACATTCGTATGAATCTGTACCGCAAAAGAAATGAACTCCGGAAAGTCTTTGAACGGATTGTCTCCAAACTTAATAAGCAGGGATATCTTGCTGAAATTGAAGAAAGTTTTATGAGCGGGAGACGGGTTGTAGCGGTGTTTGCGGAGCAGAAAAGAACGGTGAAAGGGATTTTGCACGGGGAAAGTGACAGCCGGAAAACAGCCTTTGTGGAACCCGAAGAAACAATTGAACTTAACAACGCGGTCCATGAACTTGAAAACGACGAACGGAAAGAAGTGATCCGGTTGTTAAAAGAACTGACTGCGAAATTATCCGTTTATGCCGCGTTACTCAGTACGTACCACCGGGTAATGGGTGAGTATGATTTTATAAGGGCCAAAGCCCGTCTTGCCGGAGATATGAACGGGGAATACCCGGTGATTATGGACAAGGCCGGCGTTCACCTGGTGGAAGCCCGCCATCCGTTATTGTACCTGTACAACCGTAAGCTGAATAAAGAAACCGTACCCGTTTCAGTTACCCTGGAAGAATCCAGCCGGATACTGGTGATCAGCGGACCCAATGCCGGTGGTAAAACGGTGACCATGAAAACCATCGGGTTGTTGCAGCTGATGGTGCAGAGCGGTTTGCTGGTGCCGGTGCATCCTTCTTCGCGGTTTGGCATTTTCAAACAACTGATGATCCATATCGGGGATACCCAGAGCATCGAATTTGAACTGAGTACGTACAGCAGTCATTTGCTGCATATGAAAGATTTTATCACGCATGCCAATGGACGGACTTTATTCTTTATCGATGAACTGGGGAGTGGAACGGATCCGAACCTGGGGGGGGCTTTTGCGGAAGTGATTCTTCAGGAACTGGTAAAAAAGCATGCGATTGGTGTGGTGACCACCCACTACCTCAACCTGAAAGTGATGGCCGGTAAAACACCGGGTATCATGAATGGCGCCATGAGTTTTGATGAGAAAAACCTGCAGCCATTATATAAACTGGTGCTGGGGAAGCCCGGCAGTTCCTACACGTTCTCCATTGCGGAAAGGATCGGTATGGATAAACAACTGATCAACCGGGCCCGCCAGTTAGTGGATGAGGATCAGTACCGGCTCGATAAACTATTGAACCGCACTGAGCAGGACCTGCAGCAATTGCAAAAAAAGGAAAAGCAGCTGAGTCATACCCTGAAAGAAAATGAACAGATCCGGAAGGAAATGCAACAGGTACTGGAAAAGGAAAAGCACCGTCAGCAGGTGGAATTACTAAAAGAACAGAACCGGGTGGCTGAACAGAAAATCGCTTATATGAAGGATATGGAGCGGAAGCTGAAACAGATCATGATCGAATGGCGGAGAGCGGAAAATAAGCAGAAAGTGATCAAACAAATGGAGGCACTCCTCTTTAAGAAAGATGAGACGAAAGTGGTTGGTAAAATGCAGAAGAAGATAGACGAAAAGTTTAAAGAAGTGGGAGGCGAGATCCGGGTTGGAGATAAAGTGAAAATGAAAAAAAATCACCAAGTGGGACAAGTGATTGAATTAAGAGGTAAAAAAGCCATCGTAAAAATCGGAATGCTGCCCATTCAGACTGATCTTGCCGGACTGGTGGTCGTGAAAGAAAAAGTAGCAGATCCCTCTGCAGATACGAAATAAAAAAAACGAAGCCTTACGGGGCTTCGTTGCTATTTAATGAGCAGGTAAGTCAGCTGTTGATGTAACTGTGTAACTGGTTAATGGTTTCTTTCTGTGCCAGTATTGTTTCTTTCACCACATCGGTCATCGATATAATGCCGGTTAATTTTCCGTTGTCAAACACAGGCATATAGCGGATATTCTGGCCTGACATCAGTTCCATACAATGATCAATGCTGTCGGACGGTTTGATATGGGGTAAGTCAGTGGACATGATTTCTTCCACTCTTGTTTCATTGGAATGTTTTCCTTTCAGAATCACTTTGCGTGAATAATCCCGTTCCGTAACTATGCCAAGGTACTCTTCACCCCGCATAACGACGAGGGAACCGATGTTTTTTATGGCCATGATTCCCAGGGCCTCTATAACAGATGTATCCGGGGCAACCGTAACCGGCTTAAAATTTTTTCTGTTTAATACAGTCGCAACATTAATCATATGGCGTATGTTTCTGATGCAAAAGTTACAAAATAAACAGGTTTATACAAAATCATTTTTTAGAAGGCCGTAAAATTACAGGCCCGGTAATCAGCTAAGTAGTAGTTCTCACTTAATATGTTGTAACATTGCGGTTGTAAACACCACGGTCCGGATGGAGCAGAAACCCACAACCATAAAAGAGATAGCGAAACGACTGAATGTCTCGGTTTCGACCGTTTCCAGGGCGCTTCATAATCACTCGAGTATCGGCTTGCGGACAAAAATGCAGGTACAACAACTGGCAGCGGAACTCAATTATGAGCCCAATCAGGCCGCTATCTCATTCAAACAGGGGAAGACGATGACCCTGGGCGTCATATTGCCCAACCTGCAGGAAGAGTTTTTTTCACTGGCAATTAATGGGATAGAAGATATTGCGAGCAGCAATAATTATACGGTACTCATCGGCCAGTCAAGGGATAGTGCCGAGCGGGAAGCCCGGATTGTGGATACGATGCGCCGCCACCGGGTGGATGGCCTGGTGGTATCCTTAGCTAAAACCACCAAAAATTTTGACCATTTTACCCAGTTGGAAAAATATAATATACCGGTCGTTTTCTTTGACCGGATTCCGGATCTTCCGGATATGTATTCGGTTTCCTGTAATCTGCAAAACAGTTCAATTGAGCTCGTGGACTGGCTGACAGCTCAGGGCCACCGGAAGATCGGGTTCATTAAAGGTCCTGATACATTGTTGCCCACCCGTGAACGCTTACTCGGTTATCAGCAGGGGCTGAAAAAACATGGTATTAAGCCGGAGTCTTCTTATGTGGTCTCCACTGACCTCAGTGCGGCAAAAACCGCTGATGCGATACATAAACTGCTGGCTTTAAGGAACCGTCCAACCGCGGTTATCACTTTTAATGATTATGTGGCGCTTGATGCCATGAAGTACGTAAAGCAACTTGGGTTGAATATCAATAAGGATATTGATTTTGTAAGTTTTGCCAACCTGCCGGTAACCAGTTACCTGGATCATCCTCCAGCCGCCTCGGTTGAACAGTTCCCGTACCAGCAGGCGGAAAAAGCGACAGAAGTATTGTTGCAGCTTATTAATAAGCAGGAACCGCCTACTGCGGTGCGCCGGATAGTGATGGAAGGACGCCTTGTTATAAATAAAAAGCAGCAGGGATAGCATTCCGCATCCGTTGACTTTAACCTGCTTTGGTTATCTTTGTCAGCTAAATGTATAATCAATCAGATATGAAAAAACAGGTAATCGCGATCCTGCTGACAGCAGGTCTTTTCGTAACACAGGCACAGGGTCAGCAATTTGAGCAGGATCCGAATGTGATACAGGGAAAAGCGGCAATGGGAAAACGCGTGTTTAAGACGGAGAATCCGGCGGCAGATAAAACCGAGAATTTTGATGTAAAAAGTATCGGGGTGGTGTCTTTTGCCGCATCCAATACAGCAGATGGGAGTGCGAACAGTTATAAGCACGCCCTCCGGATTACGATGAGCCTGGTGATGGCCGATCCTAAAGCCGGGAATTACCAGCTGGTATTTTATTCCGAAGGGGAGCAGGTGCCGTTGGCTGTGGCCCGCGAAGCTGGTATGGTGAGTATATATTATCCTGCATCAGTTTATACAGATATCAAAGACAAACTTGAACAGGCCCTGCTGGCCCGTAAAAAAGTAACGATTAAAGTGACCGAG
>CAZLRY010000057.1:9507-13609 GCA_964561675.1 uncultured Chitinophaga sp. | reverse complement strand
GGTAACAGGTTGAACAGTTATGACACTACAGGAATTCTTAGAAGCGTTTTTAACGGGTATGCAGAAAACCACCTGGCTGGAATACTTAGCTGTATTTGCAGGCATCGCCAGTGTGTGGTACAGCCGCAAAGAACATATCCTGGTGTACCCGGTCGGCCTGATCAATACGATTATCTATATCTACCTCAGTTTTAAATTCCATTTACCCGGTGAGGCCAGTGTGAATTTCTATTATACCGTCATGAGTATTTATGGCTGGTATATGTGGATGAAAAAAAACGAGCAACAGGATGTCGTACTGCATATCACCTGGTCCGGTAAACGGATGCTTTTGTACCAGGGCCTGTTCTTCCTGTTTTTTTATGTGACCATCTATTTTTCCCTGATCTATCTTAAAGAAAATTTCTTCGAAGGCGCCATTCCCTGGGCCGATGCCTTTGCTTCTGCCACCGCTTTTACCGGCATGTGGCTGATGACAAGGAAAAAAGTGGAAAGCTGGTATTGGTGGATTGCCACGAATATTACCTCGATCCCTCTTTATTTTACAAAAGGACTGGTATTCACCAGTGTTTATTATATTGTATTACTGTTCATGGCTGTGTTTGGGCTGGTGGAATGGATTAAACGGGCAAAACAAAGACATGCTTAAAAAAATCGTCATCATCGGTCCCGAAAGCACCGGAAAAAGCACCTTGTGCGAACAGCTGGCGGAGCATTACGAAACGGCCTGGTGCCCGGAGTTTGCCCGTGAATTCCTGCATACCAATGGCACCGATTATGAGTTTGACGACCTGCTCACTATCGCCAAAGGACAGCTGGCCCTGGAAGATGAATATACGGCCCGGCTCGAACAGCAGGCAGAACCCATGATGGAATCCGGAGGAAACCTGCCCTTGTTCCTCGATACTGATATGTATGTAATGAAAGTATGGTGTGAGTTTGTTTTCAACCGCTGTCACCGCTTCGTCCTGGAACAGATCGGCGAACGGAGTTATGATCTCTACCTGCTTTGTAATATCGACCTGCCCTGGGTCAAAGATGAATTGCGGGAATACCCGGACCTGCATACCCGAAAGAAACTATACCAGATATACAAGGATATTATGTTGAATCAGTCAGTGCCCTGGGTCGATATCAGTGGTACTTATGAACAGCGTTTGCATAAAGCGATTGCGGCCGTCGATGCTGTTCTCTGATTCAGCTGGTTATTTTATACATTCTTCCCTCAATCTGTTAATTTTGGCACTTACAATCCTGCATGAGAGAAAGGAATCCACAATCCTGGCTGTATTTTTTTATAGGCCTTGCTGTACTGATCAATTTCAGTGGCCTTTTCGTTCCCTTACTCGATCCGGATGCAGGCATCTATGCGACCATTACTAAAAACATGGTGCAGAGCGGGGATTATCTCAATCTCCGGTTCCAGGACAAGGACTGGCTGGATAAACCCCATTTTCCTTTCTGGGTGACTGCTGCTTTTTTCAAAGTTTTCGGCATAAGTACCTGGACGTATAAGTTACCAGGTATTTTATTTGCCCTGCTGGGGGCGGTCTACACCTATCTGTTTACCAAACAGCAGTATAACAAGACCACCGCCTTATGGGCCACACTGATGCTGCTTTGTTCCCTGCATTTTATTGCTTCCAATAATGATGTCCGGGCCGAACCTTTCCTCACCGGGATGATCATTGCCGCGGTGTATCATTTTTCCAACTCGCTGAAATCTTTTTTCAGCTGGCACCTCGTAGCTGCTACCGCCTTTACCGCCATGGCCATGATGACTAAGGGTCCCTTTACCCTGGTGCCCATTGGCGGGGCATTAGCCGGACAGTTATTATTTAAACAGGAATGGAAACAACTCTTCCACCCGCGCTGGTTGCTGATGCTGATTTTGCTGACGGTTTTTATTTCCCCGGAATTATACAGTCTCTGGTACCAGTTTGACCAGCATCCGGAGAAGATCATTTTTGGTGGCACCAATGTGTCCGGTATCCGGTTCTTTTTATGGGACAGCCAGTTTGGCCGCTTCTTTAATTCTGGTCCGATCAAGGGCAAGGGCGATCCCTTTTTCTTTTTACATACACTCCTCTGGGCCTTTTTGCCCTGGGCGATCCTGATGTATGTGGCCCTGTTTAAAAAAATCAAAGCTGCATTTAACCGGATCGCAAGAAACCAACAGGAATGGTATACGCTCTGTGGTACATTGCCCGCCTTGCTCATGTTTTCTTTCTCCGGTTTTCAATTACCGTATTATACGAATATCCTCTTTCCGTTTCTCGCGATACTCACCGCCGGATTTGTGATGGAGCTCAATGAAAAAGGAATAAAACGGACTGCTATCCTGCAGGGAGTGATCATCGGGATTATTGTAGCCGGTATCATCACCCTGTATTTTCTCTATCAGCCAGCCATTACATCGGTTTACGCTTTTGTGCTGCTTTGTATATTACTGTTGCTCATCTTTGTTGTTCCCTTCTTCATCCGAACGGATCTCCTGCAATCTGTTTTATTACGCTCCGGCCTGGCGGTTTTATTTATAGGGCAGTTTCTCAGTGGCTTATTTTACCCAGATGCCTTACAATACCAGTCCGGGAATCATATGGCCTATTATCTGAACCGTAACCTGCCCGGATTACCAGCCGCCAGCGGGGAATTATATATTCCGGTCGGCCAGTTTTATCTCGATCGCTATATCCGCATCACGCCGATTGATACGATTTGTAAAAAGGAGTTTGTACGACCTTCTGTTATCTTTATTTCAGCAACGGAACTTGATCAGCTGAAGCAGACCGGCAGTGCTTTTGAGATCGTGAAGGAATTCCCGGAGTATCATATCACCATGCCCAATCTGAAATTCATCAATCATGCCACCCGGGCAAAAACCCTGAAAAAGCAGTACCTGGTCAAACTGCTCTAATGTAATTTTCATGAATCGAATCCTCCAGCAACATCACCGCGTACTGTTTTATGGCAGCTGGATCCTGCTGGCAATCCTGCAGGCCGGACTGACCGAACTGCGGGATGATGAAGCTTATTACCGGATCTATGCACTCTTCCCGGCCCGCGGTTATTTTGATCACCCGCCCTTTGTGGCCTTGTTTGTGAAAGCCGGGATGATGTTGTTTCCAGGCGTATTTGGAATCCGCTTTTTCTTTTTGTTGTTCAATATTCTTACTGTGTTTTTCCTGGAGAAACTGCTGCCTGCGAAAAATCCATTCTTGTTTTATGTGATCCTGCTATCTATGGCACTGATTCAGTTAGGAGGATATATGGCCGCCCCGGATACCCTGTTGATCTTTTTTACCACCCTGTTTTTTTATCTCTATAAGCAATTTAACCGCAAAGCCAACTGGGTGAATACGCTGAATCTCGGCTTTGTGGCAGCTGCCTTGCTATACAGCAAGTATCACGGCGTATTGGTGCTGGTCTTCACTTTACTCTCAGATCGTTATTTATTCAAAAACTATAAAGTATATATCGCGGGTATGCTGGCCCTGCTGCTGTATATGCCGCATCTGTACTGGCAGTACCAGCACGACTGGATCAGTTTCCGGTATCATTTGTTTGAGAGCAATGTTAATCCATATAAATTATCGTATACATTTAATTATATAGCGGGTCAGTTCCTGATGGCCGGTCCCCTTGCCGGATTCATATTATTGCCGGCAGCTTTTTTGTATACGCCGGAGCGGAGACATGAATGGGCCATGTATTTTACGATGGGTGGCACTTATTTGTTTTTTCTGCTCAGTTCCTTCCGTGGCAAAGTGGAAGCCAACTGGCCCTTTCATGCATTAATACCGGTGATTGTTCTATCCTTTGCCTTCCTGGCAGAAAAGGAGAAATGGAGAAAGTGGTTGTTCCGGCTTTTGCCAGTTACGCTGGTCATCGTATTACTATTCAGGGTAATGATGATGGCTGATATAGTACCCTTGAAGCCCGTACAGAAACAGTTTCATGCCTGGAAGGACTGGCCGCAAAAGATGAAAGAAATAACGGGTGGGCAGCCAGTAGTATTCAATAGCTCGTACCAGCAGGCTTCGCAATACCAGTTTCATACCGGGCAGATTGCTTATTCGCTCAATTATTATAAAGGACGGAA
>CAZLRY010000057.1:0-9407 GCA_964561675.1 uncultured Chitinophaga sp. | reverse complement strand
CCGATCACTTCCTGTACATCCGGATCATTCCCGATATTATTCATCTGCCGCTGGATGAAAGCAGCCCGGCTCATTATATAGGCGGACGGGGGTTTTACTTTATACCGCTTCGGGTTAGGCAGGCAGGCAGCGATCATAGCGGCTTCGGGGCGACTGAGATTTCTGGCTGGTTTATTAAAGTAAGCCTGTGCAGCCGCTTCAATCCCGAATATCCCATCTCCCATTTCAATCACATTGAGGTATACGTCCAGGATCCGTTGTTTACTCCAGAAAGTTTCGATCATGAACGTGAAGTACACTTCGAGTCCTTTACGGAACCAGCTTCGTCCCTGCCAGAGGAATACATTTTTAGCAACCTGCTGACTGATGGTGCTGGCTCCACGGATTCTTCCGGGCTTCCGTTCATTATACTTTTGTGCTTTTTTAATACTCTTCCAGTCAAAGCCGCTGTGATCGGGGAATAGCTGATCTTCTGAAGCGATTACGGATAAACGGGCCGAGGGAGATATCTCACTGAAGTCCACATAGTCTCTCTTAAGTCCGTGTCCGCTAACCCAACTGACGAACTGGGTCATGGTCAACGGGGGGTTCACCCAGCGCAGCAGGATGATGTATACAAACTGCAGGATAAACAGCCAGAGAAAGATCCGTTTGGTCCATCTCCAGGCTGTCCGAAAAAAGGATTTCCCGTTGTTGTCAGTGTTGCCAGTTGCCATAGAAAAGTATTCCGCCGATTAATACGAGTCCGAATATAATCAGGATCATTCCGTTGATCCGGTTCAATATATGAATATTATGCGGAGTGAGTTTGTTCCGGATCTTTCCGGCCAGAAATACCTTGAAGAGATCAGCCAGCAGGACAATGACCAGGGCCGTGGTATAAATAATAATTTTATTCCGGGTGGAAAAATGGATCAATGAGGTGGAGATGGTAAACCAGAGAATGATCATACCGGGGTTCATCAGGTTCATAATAAAACCGGAGAGGGAGATTTTTAATAAATCCCTTTTGCGGTGTTTGAACACTACTTTTCCGTCTTCATTGATCTTTAATTTCTTGAAGAAAAGAAAATAAATGCCAAATACGATGAGCAGAATACTGCCGGCAATCCCGATTGGTTTTTCATATACCTGAAGGCTCAGGAATAATTCAGTAAATACATTGGCAAGAAGAACAAGGGTGATATCACTGGCTGATACCCCGAAAGCGAAAGCGAGGCCGCCTTTATGCCCGTTGGTCAGGCTTTGTTTAATTACCGAAAAGAAGATCGGGCCCACTGATAGGCTCAGCAGGAGTCCGATGGTCAGTCCTTTCGCAATTACTTCTATCATAGAAATTACCTAGTACGAATTCACATTTACAGCTATCAATTCATTTTACATGTCGCCCCTACAGGGCTCTTCGGTCATTTTTGATTCTCTTTCTAATAATAGGTCGCCCCGCTGGGGCGGAATACATTACTCCCAATTACAGCCGTAACAATTAATCTTACTTTGAAGGGGCTGTTGACTACTAACTTCTATCTACTAACTACCAACTACTAATAATAGGTCGCCCCGCTGGGGCTTAATACAATTCTTTTACCTAGAAGAGTTGTTTCTCTTAGCAGGGGCTGTTTACTGCCGACTGCCGACTACCGACTGCCGACTGCTCCTCTCAGACTGTAACTACCTTAAAGCACCTTCCCACTTTGAAGAAACCTCTCCCATTCCTCCAGCATCTTCCCTTTCATCACTCGTGGAAATTTATGCTGGCTGCCGAGTTTGCCTTTCAGTTCCATGAATTTCATAAAGGTTTCTTCGGGGAGTATTTCGAGAAATACATCTTTCAGGGCACTGTCTCTTTCCGTGGCATAGTCATCATTCAGTATCCGAAGGTGTTCATCGATCCGTTTACGTAATTGTTCCGGATCCACTTTATCATTGGTAGCCACGTACCAGCGATGCGCAAAGAAATTCTGGTAGGGAAATCCGACCACGGTGTATTCAGGTATACTGACATTAAACTCATCGCTTACCAGTTCAATGGCCTTATTCATATTTTCAACGCCCAGGTGTTCGCCGGTCAGACTGAGAAAATGTTTGGTGCGCCCGGTAATGACCAGTTCAGAGCGTTCGAGGTCCGTAAACTTGATGGTATCCCCGATCAGGTAACGCCATGAGCCGGCATTGGTACTCATCAGCAGGGCATATTCTTTTCCTTCTTCTACTTCGTGAATCATTTTAGCTTCCGGTTTATCAATCATCTTGCCGTCGGCATCAAAGTTCTTATCGTCAAACGGAACAAACTCGAAGAAGATATTATTATTCAGGATCAGCTGCATGCCTTTTGCATGTTCGCGGGTTTTGTAACCAATAAAGCCTTCGCTTGAAAGATAGTTCTCAACATATACGATTGGTTTACCCAGTAATTTTTCAAATCCTTTTTTATAGGGCTCAAAAGCCACACCACCATGTACAAAGAAGCTGAAGTTGGGCCAGATCTCGTGGATGTTTTTCACTTTATAATGATCGATCACCATTTCCATACACATCTGGCACCAGGCCGGTACCCCGACAATATAACCGATATCCCATTCTTTGGCATGTTCCACGATCTCATTCAGTTTCTGGTTCCAGTCACTGAGTGCGGCAATACGTCCACCGGGTTTATAAAAAGTCTGAAACCAGAAGGGCCGCTTACGGGCGAGAATTCCACTCAGGTCACCTGCATACCAGCCCGCTTTTCCTTTTTTCAGGTCGGTGGCTCCTCCCAGCATCAGGAAGCCCTTGGTCATGGCTTTTTTATTGGCGTCTTCGTATTTGATTAGGCTGATAAACTGGCGGACATAATTGACCGTATTGCTGCGAAGTAATTCTTTGGTAACCGGGATATATTTACTTGCCGCTTCTGAAGTACCTGAACTCAGCGCGTAATATTTTATTTTGCCGGGCCAGGTTACATCCGGTACCCCATCCAGGGTTTTCTTCCACCACTCTTCGTAAATTTTGTTGTAATCGTGAACGGGGACCAGTTCCTGAAATTTTTTACCCGGATGTTTGCTCAGTAAGGCCTGGTCAAAATGGTATTGCTGGCCGAATTCAGTAAAGCGGGCTTTTTTCAGCAGTTTTTTCAGTACCCTTAATTGCTGACGACGCGGATCATTGGGCGGGATGCGCAGGGCAGCAGCAATTGCTTTCGGAAGTTTTATATCAAGTATAGTGGCCATTCGTTGCTTACGGTTAGGATTAAAGTTACGTATTGTTGCCGGTAAAAAGGGCGAATATAAGGCTTATCGCGTGCCCGTATTTCAACCGCCCAGGTTTCGGTATGAACGGAAAATCAGTTTGATATCAGCAAGCGGTGTATACTCATGGGCATACCAGTAATCGGCCCGGTTGAGGCTTTCAGTGGTTAGCTGTACGGATTGTTGTGCGGGAATTCCATTACAACCCAGTACCCCTTTCCGGATCACCGGAAGGCCTTCAGCTGAGCCGGCATAACCAATCCAGGTTTTCCTGGCCAGCAATACACTTAGTATATTCAACAATAATCCGCCGGGTTTCCTGACCATGAATAAAAGCAGGGGAATACCCAGGAGTGCCAGGATCGCCATCAGCACATCGACTCCTCTTTTCAGCCGGCGATAATAGGGATCGGCGAGTGCGTACCCGTTTTCCTTTGAAACGGATTCTCCGGAACTGTCTTTTGATTCACTGCCCACCACACTATGACTGTCTGCCGCATGAATTCTTGCGGTTATACCACGGGGCAATGCGCGGATGGCTTCTATGATTGCTGTAAAGGAAAGGGTGCCCTGGCAGAAGATCACTTCACGGAATGGCAGGCTGTTCGCCAGGACCGTTAACTGACTAATATGCCCGATAGCTGTGGGGTCATTAATTTCCACGCCCACCCGGCCCAGCACCTGCTGACGGAAACCGGCTTCTTCCAGTAATTGCATCACTTCTTTATATTCACTGGCTGAACCTGCCACCACAAATGTGGTATGTTCTTCTTTTTGTTTTTCGCTGCTGATCACTCCGGCCCTGATCAGTACATACCGCAGGGTGCTGATTAAAACGAAAGCAAGCACAGCGCCGAATAAAACAATGGCTCTTGAGAACCGGTATTGTTCCGGGAGCAGTGAATAAGCGGCCAGCAGAATGATGGTGGCAATGGCTGTTGACCGTATCAGTTCCCCCCACCGGTACCATTTATCATAAAGTCCCGCATAATAAGCACTTACCAGGTAAATGAAGGTAAACCCGGGAATGGCCATCCACAACAGGCGATTTTCATATTGTATATCGGGACGGACATAATCGGACCAGATTTCTTTCATCATCCAGAATGAAAACAGGATCAATACCGCATCGATCAGTGGCAGTCCGATGCGGCGGATAAACTGACCTGAAGCGGTGAGGGCCGCCCTGAACCAGATGGCGAGATGAATCAGACTGTTGAAAAGACCCGCCTGACGTCCGCCGTAGTGTTTACGTACAAACAAGCTCATGGCTGAATAAAACATGCGGACATAATTCATGCTGCCTTTGCGGGTGCTTTCGCCTTTGAAATGGATGATGGGACTACCAGCGAAATAGTAATTCTTCCGGCCCGATTTCTGGATCCGGTAACTGAGATCCACATCCTCACCATACATAAAAAATCGTTCATCAAAACCACCCACTTCGTCCAGTACGTCTTTTCTGATCATCATATAAGCCCCTGCCAGCACATCCACTTCATTGTTTTTGTTTTCATCCAGGTGACCCAGGTGGTAGCGGGAGAAATGGGCCGATTGCGGAAACAGTTTAGATAAACCAAACAGCTTATATAAAGAGGTCAGGGGTGATGGAAAGGCTCTCTTGGATTCTTTCAGAAAGTCACCGCTGCCATCCAGCATTTTACTGCCCAGGGCACCTGCCTCAGGGTTTTTTTCAAAAAACCGGATTGCCGCTTCGAAGCAATCTTCCGGCAGGATGGTATCCGGGTTGAGAAAAAGGACAAAACGGCCGGCACTCATTTTCCATCCCTGGTTACAGGCACGGGCAAATCCCAGGTTTTCTTTGTTTGCCACAAAACATACATCCGGGAAACGTGGCTGCAGATAGCCCAGGCTGTTGTCGGAAGAACAATTGTCGATTACGATGATTTCCCCGCTGGTTTTTTTAAGGGCTTGCCGGACAGAATAAAGACACTGTTCGAGAAAGTGTTTTACATTATAATTCACTATGATAACCGACAACTCCAAAAGGGGACATACTTATAGGCACGAAGTACGAAGTTTTTTACTGGAGTGCAAAATAGCCTTTGCCACTGCCATAAATTCATTTTCCGCATAGCTATCTGCGCTCTATCTTTGCCCATGCTTAAAACCACCCTGATAACAGCTGCCAGAGCCGGCGCAGCTGAAATTCTCCGGTTCTTCAACGGGGATTTTAAAATAAGTAATAAAGAAGGTGTCAATAACCTGGTGACTGAAGCAGACCATGCGGCTGAAAAAGCCATTCTTTCGGTGATCAAATCTCATTTTCCGGATCACCAGGTCCTGGCAGAGGAAACAGGCGAAATCATTCAGGATTCAGTCTATAAATGGATTATTGATCCGATCGACGGTACGGTGAATTTTGCCCATGGCATTCCGCTGAACTGTGTCTCCATCGGACTGGAACATGAAGGGAACGTGATAATGGGTGCCGTTTACAACCCACACCTGAATGAATTTTTCTTTGCAGAGAAAGGAAAGGGTGCCACTTTAAACGATCAGCCAATCCGGGTAAGTACAGAAACGGCCGCCGTTAAAGCCTGCCTGGTGACGGGTTTCCCGTATACGTATATCAATATGCCCAATGGTCCGTTAGAAATATTTGACCGTTTTATCCGTAAAGGTGTTCCCGTACGACGACTGGGCTCCGCTGCCATTGACCTTTGCTGGGTGGCAGCCGGACGATTTGACGGGTTTTATGAGCATAAGCTGGAACCCTGGGACAGTGCCGCAGGTTTCCTGATGGTGGAAGAAGCGGGCGGTAAAGTCACTGATTTTACCGGCGCCCCCTATTCCGTGTACCAGCACCGGATACTGGCTACCAATGGCCTGATCCATGAGGAAATGCTGGCCGTTATTAATAATGAAAAAGAATTATGAGTACAGAAAGAACAGAAATCAGCAGCCTGGGTGAGTTTGGCCTGATTGACCACCTCACCCGTAATATTGAAATCCAGAACGCCTCCACCGTATTGGGTGTGGGTGATGATGCGGCGGTAATCGATCATTTTGGTAAACAAACGGTCTTAACCACCGACCTGCTGGTGGAAGGTGTGCATTTTGACCTGATCTATACCCCGCTCAAACACCTGGGGTATAAAAGCGTGGTCGTTAATCTCAGTGATGTATATGCGATGAATGCCATACCAACGCAGGTCATCTTAAGTATCGGTATCAGTAATCGTTTCAGTCTTGAAGCCCTCGATGAATTTTATGAAGGGGTATATGCGGCTTGTGAAAAATATGGAGTAGACCTGGTGGGGGGTGATACCACAACTTCCCAAAAGGGATTTATCATCTCCCTTACCGCTATTGGAGAAGTAGCCCCGGATAACTATGTAAAAAGAAATACAGCAAAAAAGGGGGACCTGCTTTGTGTAAGCGGTGATCTCGGTGCCGCCTATGTAGGATTGTTGTTCCTGGAAAGGGAGAAAAAGATCTTTATTGAAAGTCCGGGTGTGCAGCCGGATCTGGAAGGGGAAACCTATGTGATCGGCCGCTTGCTTAAACCAGAGGCCCGGAAGGACATCGTTGAATTTTTTGCCGCCAACCAGATAAAACCAACGGCCATGATGGATATCAGTGATGGTCTGAGCTCGGAAATCCTGCATATCTGCAAAGACAGCAACCTGGGCTGTGTTTTATATGAAGAAAAGATACCTGTATCGGAGGAAATGAAAAAAGCAGCCTTTAAATTTGAAATAGATCCCACCGCCTGTGCGTTAAGTGGCGGGGAGGATTATGAACTGCTCTTTACAGTGGCCCAGGAAGATTACGAGAAACTGGTCCTGAATGAGCAGATCAGCGTGGTAGGGTATATGACCGGACCCGAAGAGGGTGCACATATAATTACCAAGGGCGGTAGTAAACATCCGGTTACTGCACAGGGCTGGAACCATCTCCGGTCTTAAAACTTAACCGGGAACCTGAGATCCTATGAGGAGAACACTGTTGTTTTGTTGTACCATCCTGCTTACTGCCTGTGGCGTGAGTAAGTCCTCCTTTTCCCCGGCCCGTAAATTTGCCCCGGATCAGCTGCAAAAGGATTATGATCTTTACCGGGCTATCCTGGAGCATCATCACCCCAGTCTGTACTGGTACACCTCTAAAGACAGTATCGATTATTATTTTGATGTTGGCCGCCGTCAACTGTCGGATTCAATGACCGAGCCTCAGTTCCGGAAACTGCTGAGCTTTGTAACCGCCAAAATCAACTGCGGTCATACAACAGTACGCTCCTCCAAAGCCTGGTCCAAATACAGTGATACCGTTCGTGTAGGAAAGATGTTTCCCCTCAGCATGAAGCTCTGGAATGATACCATGCTGGTAACGGCTAACCTCAACCGTAAAGACAGTATCCTGCGCCGGGGTACTATGATCACTAAATTAAATGGAAAGACGGTTGCTGAACTGACGGACACCATGTTTCAGTACCTTTCGGCAGATGGGTATAACCGGACCCATAAATACCAGTCATTAAGCAACCGGGGTTATTTTGGTTCGCTTTATACCACGATATATGGGCCGAAGGAAAAGTACGAGCTGGAGTACCTGGACACTTCAGGAACGGCAAAGACGATAACCATTCCGGTTTACAATCCGGCAGCTGATACGGTGGGAAGAATGGCGGTACGTCCGCCAGCCCGCATTCCTCAGCCTTCTAAGAAAGAGCGACGCAGGCAGCAGATCAGCACGATCCGCCTTTTACGGATCGATACAGTGAATCATTCGGCAATGATGACGCTTTCCACATTTGGTAAGGGGTATGGGTTGCGTAAATTCTTCCGTCAGTCATTTGAAGCCCTGGAAAAAAACGGGATCACCCATTTTATTGTGGATGTGCGGGGCAATGGCGGAGGCAATGTCAATAACTCGACCCTGCTTACCCGCTATTTGGCCAACCAGCCATTCCGCACCGCTGATTCACTATATGCCATCCATAAACGAAGTTCTTATTACCGGCATATCCAGAATCATTTCTGGAATAAACTCTTTATTTCATTTTTTACCAAACGGAAAAAAGACGGCAAGTTTCATTTTGGTTATTTTGAACGCCATTATTTCAAACCAAAGAGCCGTCATCATTTTGATGGCAAGACCTATATCGTCACCGGGGGTAACTCCTTTTCGGCTACGACCTTAGTTACTTCTGCACTTATCCGTCAGGAAAATGTGATAGTGGTTGGAGAAGAGACCGGTGGCGGCGCCTATGGGAATTCAGCCTGGCTGATACCAGATGTCACTTTACCGGTGACGGGTGTACGCTTTCGTCTGCCTTTATTCAGGCTTGTTATTGATAAAAATATTCCCAAAGACGGGCACGGTGTACAGCCTGAAATCCTGTCGCTACCCAGCATGGATGCCATACGGCGAAATGCCGATTATAAGATTGAGACCGTGATGGAACTGATCAAAGCGGACCAGGCAAAAAATAAAAACCCCTGACCGTAGCCAGGGGCGTATCGCTAGTATTTGTTCAATGCACTTTATTCGGCTTCAGCCACTACTTCCTTCACCTCAGGAATCATTCGTTTCATCATGCCTTCAATACCGGCTTTCAGGGTAATCATGGAAGAGGGGCAACCACTGCAACTTCCCTGCATGGCCAGGTTCACGGTGCCGGATTCATAACTTTTAAACTGGATAGCGCCGCCATCCATTTCCACGGCCGGGCGTACATAGTTATCCAGGAGTTCCTTGATTCTTTTCACTACATCATCGTCGTCGGCGGTCACTTCGTTGCTGCTCACCTGTTTTACCGTGGCCAGTTCTTCTTCGTTCACCACCGCTTTACCTTCTTCCAGGTAATCTTTCAGAAACTGGCGGATGGACGGAATCACATCGTTCCAGTCCGTATCGGGGGTTTTGGAGAGGGTCACGAAATTGCTGGCAATAAAAACGGCCCGGATGAAGGGAAAACCGAACAATTCGGTAGCCAGGGGGGAGGGTTTGGCGCTCTCGGCATCCGGGAAATCAATGCTCTTGCCGGGATATAACAGCTTGTTAGCCACGAACTTCATGGTCTCAGGGTTCGGGGTCATCTCGGTATAAATGCTGATAATAGGATTGCCTGTTTTGATCATATTGCTCGAATTATGCTGTAAAAATAACAAGAATTCCGGGCTAATGTTTACGAAGGCCGGAAACAGACGCTGGGGC
>CAZLRY010000056.1:9024-13654 GCA_964561675.1 uncultured Chitinophaga sp. | reverse complement strand
CTTCAACCGGTGTATTCAGGATCACTTCCGCTGTGGCATTGGTCTGGAAGGGTGTATAATAATTATGCACGATGTAAAAATCCGGATAATTGCCAGCCGCTGCAAATAGTCCGCTGTTCCAGGTAGTGGCTGTTGGTGTCCACCAGGACAAGGGGGCTGATTCAGACATAACCGCTCCGATGTATATAGTCTTTCCTATTTCCTGGGCGGCTTTACGCATGGAATCGGCATATACTTTGAAATGTTGTCCATACAATTGTCCGGTCACAAATTCCGGTTGCCCGTCCTGATTAGTAGCTGTATTGATACGGTAGCCTGCTTCCCAGTTGCCAAAATTTTCATTGCCGATTTCCCAGTATTGTGTCCGGCCATTATCGTAGCGCACCCAGTCAGCCGCCAGGTGTGCAGCACGGGCAACCGGGTTGGCTCCGGTACCATAACGCGCATATCCATAGTTGATGGTGATCATGCCTTTGTTACCGGTCTGCTGCAACATGCTGTAATAATTGTCAACAGAAAAAGTCCAGTTATCGGTATTCTTTCCATACCAGAATCCGGCTGCCACCGCTGTTCCGTTATCCTGTATCAGTTGTGCAGGTGCATCGGCAGGCGGCGTATTTGGCTGAGCGTTCCAGAAGAATACATCGCTGATACTGCCCCCGGGGAAACGGATCAGGTGCGGGTGCAGATTGGTAATATTTGTCATCAGGCTGGTCTCCGTGACCATTTGTCCCATCCATAGATTGGCATTAGCGGAAGCATATGAACGTGGCACTTTGGTAAGCACATTACTGCGGTCAATGGTGACGGTTACTCCTGCCGCAGCCGGAACAGTTGTATTGGTAAATGTTGTAGGTACCGTGAATGTCCGCGGCTGCCAGTCATCCATAAAAAAGCCGATGGTATTGGCCAGGGGCGGATCGACCTGCGGGTTCACCGTAGTCGTATCACCAACGGGTGGCGGTGTTGTGCCGCCTTTCTTCTTGCAGGACAATATAAAGAACGGCAGGCTGATCAGAACACTCAGATACAGGAAACGGGATGTGATTGTCATACAAAAAATTTATTCGTTAATACGTTTCATCAGCTCAAGCATAGCCCTTGAGTTATGGTAAGGGCATTTCCAGAACCCGGCCTTATCTTCATTCATAATAGAATAGTCCTCATAGATACCCCAAAACCATTCCCCTTTTTCATGATCCCTGATATACTGGCGTATAAACGCCCAGGTGTCAAGGCAATGCTGGTAATACTTTTTCTCACCCGTAAGCTGCCAGGCGTTATAAAAACCTACCAGGGCTTCTGCCTGCGGCCAGGAATGTTTCTCCCGGATCAGTTTATTTTCTGCTGGTTCAAATTCGTACCAAAGCCCCCCATCCTTATCCTGCCCCTCAGCCGCTGCATTGGTAATAGGTATGGCAAGTTTTCTGAATAATTCAGTCAAGGCTTTATCTTCAATGATTTCTGCGCATTGTTGTAATAACCAGGCTGCTTCTATATCATGACCAAATGATCGCCGTGCAGATTTTGAATGCCAGTCATCGTCAAAAAACAAACGGAGGTGATAATGAAAATGATCAACAAAGTACTGTTCAAATAGTCCGAGCAGATTCGTGATCCGTTCTTTTAATGAAGGATCCGGCCACACGGAGTAAAGACTGGCATAGGCTTCGATAACATGCAGGTGCGTATTCATGGTCTTACGCTCATTGTTATCCTTGGCACTCAGACGCAGATCACCGATGGCAGACCAGTCACGGGCAAAAGCTTCGATATAACCGTTTTTTTCATTGTCGAAACCATATTGCTCTATGCATCGATACAATTCAATAGCTGTTTGCAGCGCCGCTTCATAGCCGGTCAGTTGGTAATAGGCCGATAAGCCATAGATACAGAAAGCCTGTCCATACAATTGCTTTTTGGTATCGAGTGCTTCACCACCGGGTTTCAATGACCAATAAACACCCCCGTACTGCCGGTCAATAAAAAAATCATTGATATAGGCATATGCCCGGTCGGCCATTTCCTGATGTGCCGGATTTCCGGTGATGGCTGTACCGGCAGAAAATGCCCAAAGGATGCGGCTGCACATCACGGAACCAACCGCTGCCGTTTTGTCTGGTATATTGTCATTATCCACCTTACCATAGAACCCACCCTGCTGGTTGTCGGGTACATACTTTATCCAATAATTAAGGATGGCTTCCAGTTCGGATCTCAGTTCCTGGAGGAAATAATTCCGGGCACCGGGGTTTATATGTTCCATCGTGTATGTCATCCTGCAAATGCTGCATTAGCAGTCCCTTCTTCTTTTTCAACGGGCAAAGACAAATTACGATCGATCAGTTCTGTTAGGGTTTTCACTGATTCAGCTGAAGTAAATTCATCAGGGGACGTATTCATTACATAATCAAGTAATTTTTCTACTGTGCTGGTGGCCACATGTATCCGTGTATCAGATGATGCGTAATAGATAAGTACCCGGCCATCTTCCTCCACAATCCATCCGTTACTGAAAACCACATTGGACACATCACCGATCCTTTCCTCTCCTTCCGGAGCCATAAAATAACCAGCAGGCTTATAGATCACTTTGGAGATATCGTGCAGATCGGTCATGAACATATACAGTACATAGCGGAGACCAGCTGCCGTATTGCGTACACCATGTGCCAGGTGCAGCCAACCCTGTGCCGTTTTTATCGGCGCTGGTCCAAGGCCGTTTTTCATTTCATACACAGTATGATACACTTTAGGGTCAATCACTTGTTCTTCATCGATCACCGCTCCTTCCATACAGTCGCAAACGCCAAATCCGATGCCACCTCCTTTTCCGGCTTCAATAAATTTATCCTGCGGACGGGTATAAAATGCATAGCGGCCATTGTAAAATTCAGGATGCAATACCACATTCCGCTGCTGGGGAGATTGGGTTTTCAGATCGGGCAATCGTTCCCAGTTCTTCATGTCTTTGGTACGGGCAAGTCCGCATTGAGCAATTGCGGCTGATTGATCTGTGGCAGGTGCGGAAGGGTCCCTGCGCTCGGTGCAGAATACACCATAAATCCATCCATCTTCATGTGCGATGAGTCGCATATCATAGATATTGGTATCCGGTTCATCGGTTTCAGGCATTTGCAGCGGGTAGTCCCAGAATTTAAACTGGTCTATACCATTCGGACTTTCCGCCACCGCAAAAAAAGATTTACGGTCGGCTCCTTCCACACGGGCTACGAGCAGGTATTTATCATTCCATTTGATAGCGCCAGGATTTAATACGGCATTGATTCCAAAACGTTGTAACAGGTATGGATTAGAGTCCGGATTCAGGTCGTACCGCCAAAAAACCGGGGTGTGTGCCGCTGTGAGTACCGGGTATTTATACCGGTCGACAATCCCGTTTCCATTTTCCGCTGCTTCTCTTTCATTTTGTCTGGCAACCAGTTCCTCATGTGTTTTTTCCAGTCTGGCGAGTCGACTGTAGAAATTGTTACGCATATTGCTCGAATTATAGTGATCAATCTTCCAGCTTATCCCACCATGTTTTTTTCAGGATGAGTATAATCAGGGTTAAAATTAAAATTGTAATCAGTAATGGCAGGTGCATGGATAACACCACGTACATAGGTAATACCGTCATACATAACTGCGCGATGATGCCCAGCACGACATTAAACATATCCAGTTTAAAACGACGGTTGGGTTCAAAACCGGGTTCCTCCTTCACCACCAGTTCGTGTACCGGTTTCCAGAATCCCCAGGGGCGAACGGTCCGGTAAAATTTTTTAAGTGTTTCTGCCTCTGTTGGAGGTGCGGTAAACGTTCCGATCAGGCTGCCGGCTACCGAGAGCAGGAAGAGTACGGGAAAATAATAGAGAAATTCAATACCGGTAAATAACCTTGAAAAGACCAGGGCACCCGTTACACCAGTAAGCATACCAATGTAAAATCCGTTGGCATTAAACCGCCACCAGTACCATTTCAATACATTAGAGGCAATATATCCGCCATAAAGTCCGGATACGATCCACTGAAGAATGCTGTTTACATCCTTGGCAAAAAATCCAAGGATCACCCCCAGGGCTACTACCAGTACTCCTACCAGGTAATTCATGCGGATGATCTTTTTGTTAGAAGCATCCTTGTTCACGTACTTGAGGTAAATATCATTCACGATATAGGCCTGGGCGGCATTGAGGGTTCCGGAGAAGGTGCCCATAAAGGCGCCCAGCAATCCGGTTAGTACAAGTCCCAGGATACCAACCGGCAGAAAACTATTGATTGCACCGGGCAGTATGCGCTCGAAATCCACACCCCCGTTACCATTACTCAGGTTAAGCTGATTATAATAAAGCAATCCCAGAACTGTGAGCCCGATTACCATGGCATACCGTACCGGCAGCAGGATGATGGATACAAAGCCGGTCATCTTGGACGCTTCTTTAGGTGATTTGGTAGAAAGGATTTTTTGCATGTCATAATTAGGTGCCGGGCCGGCTGCAGCAGCAAATACGCCTTTAAAGAGCATCATCATAAACAGCAATCCGAATAAACCATATCCATCGTCCTTTATTTTCTGATTGGCTTCATTGACAATACCCGACCAGTCCATATTCAGGTTCCAGCCAAA
>CAZLRY010000056.1:0-8924 GCA_964561675.1 uncultured Chitinophaga sp. | reverse complement strand
GCCCCGGTATTGGCATTGGAACGGCGTAACCATTTACTCAGGTACATCATATTAAATACCTGGTTGAATACCGGCCATAACCAGGGGATCCAGATACTTTTTATCCCATAAACAAAACAAAGCGCCACCATCCACATGGTACCACTGATATCAAACATATCGGATGCATCGCTCATTCCCAGCATGTACCAGGGCAGTTTTTTCCCGCCCATCAGGTAGCTTTCTTTATTCACCCTCGCTTTCTTCCGCAGGAACCAGCCCAGCATCAGCATGGTGACCAGGTAGGATACAATAATACTGATATCGATCAGGGTGAGCTTCATCCGTTTTAATTTATATCTTTTTTCTGGCTTATTTAAAACAGGCAGCCGGCTGAGGAATCAGCCCGCCTTTCCTGTTTTACGATTGCTTTGTTGCTTGCTTTGCTTATGAAATAGTTATTGATACAATTGTTCATTGAATGCTTCTTTTTCAAACATTACGCGCTCCAATGCGGCAAACTTCCGGAAGTCCGCTTCCGACACCTGCCCTTTATAGGGGGCGTAGTAATGCATTTTTTTTGTTTCCGCCTGATAGCCGTGATTCCGCCAGACCATTACATAACTAATTTTGTTATCACCGATCGCATTCAGTAATGTCTGCGTCCACCACGCTGCGTAAGGAACGGCTTCATACCCGGTTTCCGCCAGTGCAAATGGTTTTCCTTTTTCGGCGGCCAGTTCACCAACCATTTTCAAACGCCGGTTGGTGTTCTCTTCAAACCATTTCTCTTTTTCCGGATCACCATACTGATACGTATCGAAACTCAGCAGATCCACTTTATCATCGCCTGGATAACGCTCCAGGAATTCTTCTTTTGTATTAAAATCACCCCCTGTATTGTAGACCCAAAGGATATTATGTAATTTCTTTTCTGTTTGCAGGTAGTAATAAGTAAACCGCCATAAGGTCTGGTACTCAAATACAGTACAGGCATTCCGGCACCACCAGAACCAGTTGCCACTGTGTTCATGAAAAGGGCGGAATAAAACCGGTATCGCTTCTCCTTTACTTCCTTTCAATGAACCAATAAAGGCGGCAACCTTATCGAGCCACTCTTTGTACATTGCATGATTGGCGCCACCCGGATTGATAGAAGCCACTGAGCCATGTGTGGTATCCCAGGCATTTTTACCAGCACCAAACGGACTGTCGGCATGCCAGCTGAGCGTGATCACCCCGCCTCTTTCATATCCCTGGCGGATAAACTGTTTCATCTTTTTAAAAGGCACCCCGTCAATATTCTGATCATTGCCCGGCCGTTCAATACCCCCCAGTTCCCAGCCGTATACAGCCGGATAATCTCCGGCGGCTTCTTTTACATCACTTCTTCCCTCTTTATATTTCCATTCCACTCCATAAGCCAGATCATCCTGGTGACCAAAAAGGAATCCTTTTTCCTGCAACTTCAGCAGGTTCTTATACAGACTGATCGTTTCTTTTGTAGCGGATGAATCAACCGGCTTCACTTGTGCCCTTACCGCATAAACAGCCAATAGGCAAAATCCCGTTGTTACCAATAGCCGTACTGTTTTCATTTGAATTGGTTTAATTGCTTAATACAGGAAGTTATAACATTCCACGTACTCTTGTCCGCATCGAAAACAGAATTTAATCCCTGTTCTTCCACGGGTGGATCGCCCAGCACATCATCTCCTTCTACCCAGAGTAACTGTCGATGCGAGGGACGGCCTTTCCCGGCGAAGGCCCAAAAATTAGCGCCACAAATCACTCCGGCATTTTTCTCAGCATCCAGGAGGTAATCAAAGACAAATGCATAATAAAGATCGCGGTAGATCGTACTGCTTTGCAGTGAAAACGAATGTTGATCCCGGGGTAATCCAAACTCTTCTATGACCAACGGTTTTTTTAATGCAACGGCCACTTCTTTATGTCGGTTGATATAGGCACCCGTCTTTTCCAGCACCTGATCAAAACTCCGGCCAATGGCGGTATCACTGAACCAACCCCAGTTCTTGGGCCAGATATGAATCGTGAGATAATCAATGTTTTTGTCTTCGTGTGTGGAACGAAAAACGTCCATATTCTCCGAACCAATATCACCCTCCGCACCGGTAGTCACGAGGTGATTCGGGTCAAGGGACCGGATGAACGCAGCTGTTTCTCGAATAAACTTTTTATACGCATCAATGGCTGCCGGCCGCATGGGGCGGGGCTCATTGGCGATTTCCCAGGACATGATTGCCGGATCATCCCTGTATTTTTTCTTTGTAATGCTGTTCGTGCGTTCCACCAATAGTTTTAACTGGGTTGTATACTGGCTGACACAATCGGCACAATCATAGAATCCGCTGGCCAGGTCCCGCATTTCATCCCAACTGAGTTTTCGTTTGAGCACACTGTCTGCTATTTTTCCATTCCAGTTGAGGTATTGCAGAAATCCCCCACTCCATTCCCAGTTATTACTGAAATAAATAATCGCTTTCATTTTTTTCTTAGCCAGTTCGGCCAGTAAAAAATCAAGTCCTTCCAGTAATTGTATATTGAAAACACCAGGAGCTGTTTGCAATGCGGGCTCCACCCGTGGCACCCCATTGATCGGTCCGGCCCCTTCGGCCCCGGCCAGCACGCGTACATTCCGGACACCTTTTGCCGCCAGAAAAGCGACTTCCTCTTTAATTCGCTGTTTCCCTTTTGTTGTTCGTGCTTCCAGCCCGCCGTACCAATAATTTACACCGATATACCTGTACGTTTTTTGCCCGAGCATAAACCGGCCGTTCTGTACGGTAACAAAAGGGTCTCCTGCCATTGCCTGTAAGAAGGCGGTCAGGGCTACGGTTAATACTAAAAGCCTCATTTGAAATGTTGTGTTCAACGGTTGAAAAAAAAGCCGTTTCTGATCACAGTTACCCGAACCAGAAACGGCTTAAACGATGACTGCTTATTCTCAAAAAGAATCCGGGATTGCCGGCCCGGGTTCAATGATTTATTTAAAGAACATAATATTATCAAACAACAGGGTCTTTCCGGCTTCCTGAATCTGGAATGTAACATTATTCACATCGTTGCTCAGTCCCGGATAAGCGGTAGTCAGGTCATAGCGGAAATAAGTCCATTTATTAGCCGGGATGGTGACTACTTTCTGATTTCCCCAGTTAATCAGGAATTGCACGTTTTTATCAACATCGGCCCCTTTTGCCCAGAAAGAGAAATAACGATAGCCTGCAATATTGATGGAACCGCCATTACCCAGTTGCATACCACCCCAGCTACCGGCCGGATCATAGGCTGCTTTCAGGCATTTGGCACCGGTGATTTTATCATCTGTGGAAGCATTATAATCGCCGCCCCAGCCCCAGTTTTCAAACCCATTATTGAGCTGTTCGGTGAATACGGTTAACGCCTGGCCCACGTTTACAAATTCCATATCGGTAATACGAATACCGGAAGCATTGGTGAGTTTCAGTTTCGCCCGGTTCGCTGTACTGGCAGGCATAGTGACAACGATTTGTTTCCGGGTTTGAGTAACGATCGTGCAGGCATCCGTAGTTCCTTCTAATACAACAGCGGATACATCATCGAGGTTATTGCCGGTGATGGTCACCTGTGTCCCTGCTTCGAAATCGGTCGGAAACGCAGCGGTTACATTGGGCAGTGCAATCACACTGAACGGAACGGTCAGGGTTTTACCATCTGCATTGGTGAAGATTACATTCTGTGGTCCGCCAAATGCGGTATCCGGTACACGGAAAACCAGGTCGGTTGTTGTATTGAGTGTTGACAGGAAGGGGGCAGGCACATTATTTTTATCAAACACGATAGAACGGACCTGGCCGATTCCGCTTCCCTTAAGGGTAATCACTTCACCTCCGGCTGCAGAACCGGGGTTCAGTTCACCTGAACTCATTCCACCGGTACTGACTTCCGGACTTCCATCACTGTCCTTCTGACAACCGGTGATAAACAGGGCACCCAGTCCCAGCATCAGGAGGAAGATGCTTAGTTGATTTTTAATGAATTGTTTCATATAAAGCTTCTTTAAAATTACTGAATGAATGACGATTAATAATAAGCAACAGGCGGTTGAGCCAGCGCAGGATCCTGTAATACTTCTCCGGCAGGAATCGGCAGGTGCATTGAATTCTGCGTGAAGGTTACATACATCGGACTATCAAAAGTGCCCCGGTTTTGTGCTTCGATGATCTGCTTGGCTTTAGCAAAACCCTGGCGCTGGATATCAAACCAGTAATCTCCTTCAAAAGCAAATTCGACTCTGCGTTCTTTCAGGATATCATCCGGAGTAAGTGAAGTTTTCTGCAAAAGACCTGCTCTTGCACGTACTTTATTGAAAGCGGCTAATGCACTGGCATCAGTAGTTGAGGCATTGGTACCCAGCACGGCTTCTGCATAAATAAGCAATATATCTGCATAACGCAGCATCATCGTATTAATACCCGTATTCATACCGAGTACGGCTTCACCACCGAAAGCTGATCCGGGTCCAACCACATATTTCGCAATATTTGCCCGAACCTGATTCTTCTGGCCACCATCACCAACCGGTTGCAGGGTATCATATTTATAACCACCCGCCATAAATGCATTATACGTCGCGTTGGCATTCTTGGGTTTCCATTGCGGATTAGTCCAGCCATGTTCCATCATCGAGCCTTTCCGACGGATATCGCCTGACTCGTATGCATTGATCATATCACGACTTGGCGTATACAGTTCCCACATACTGGCTTCGGAAGTCTGCAGGTTACCGGGACCACGATCCGGATTTTTCTGATTACCTGAACCCCAGGGATTTCCGGTCAGCTGATGCTGAATAGAGAACAGGGATTCAATATTGTTATTATTGGCACTGGAATTAAACATCGCGCCATAATCATTAAACAGGTCATACTTGCCGGAGTTGATTACTTCCAATGCTTTCATTTTAGCACTGTCATAATCTTTACGATAGAGATACAGTTTCGCCATCATTCCTTTGGCGGAATACTTTGTTACCCGGCCTGGTACATCTGTTTCCGGCAAACCGGCTTCTGCTTTTTTCAGTTCTTCGAGGGCAAAACGCAGCACATCGGCTTTGAAATAGCGGGGAATATTGAAATCACCTGAAAGGATGGTAGCTCCGGGGTTGTTAACGATCGGCGCATCACCCCAGATACGGGCAATATAAAAATAAACAGTGCCCTTAAAAAAATTACATTCGGCAATAGCGGGATCCAGGAAACTGGCATCGCCCCCTTTTGATTTTTTAAGTTCAAGTGCATTCATGTATTCACTGGTCCAGCCGCCAATTTTATAAAATACTTTCCACGCATCTGCGATCCTTACGGATGTGGAGGCGAAGGAAAAATTAATAAAGGGAGGATCGTCGCCACCACCGGTATATTCATTACCGGCCATCACATCCCCGATGGCATCCATAGCACGGTTTTCATAACCGGCCCAGGGCAATCCGTAAAGGGTGCTGGTCAGACCGCGGGCTTCTTCCGCGGTATTATAATAGTTGTCCAGTGTGGTGCTGTCCAGGGCCGGCTTGTCCAGGAATTCCTTTTTACAGGAGAACAGCGCAACCACCGGCAGCAGAACAATAGCTGTATATCGCAGTATATTTTTCATATTAATAATGTTTAAACAGTTTGCTTATTATAATTCAAGGTTGATACCCGCAGTGAAAGAACGTGGATTCGGATAGTGACCGGCATCCACATTGGTCAGGCGGATATTGTTGTTAAACACACCCACTTCCGGATCATATCCGCTATAATTGGTAAACGTATGCAGGTTCTGTACGGTAATATACACACGGGCGGTGCTGATCTTTGCTTTGGACAGATACTTCGCCGGTATACGGTAACCGATAGCAATATTCTGAATACGCAGGTAAGAACCATCCTCCACATAGCGGTCGGACATATACACGTTATTTACGTTTGTATTGGTAAAGCGGGGCAGCTTACCATCTGTATTGACATCCGTATAACGATCCATGACCGAACGAAGCTGGTTATAATAAGGGTTGTCCATTTTTTCCAGCTGCCAGCGAAGGAAGTTGAAAATTTTCGCGCCATGGCTTCCCTGGATAAATACAGAGAAATCAAAATTCTTATAATTAACCGTGTTGGTAAACCCGTAAGTAAACTTCGGTAACGGGCTGCCGATAAAAGTAATATCCTTTTCATCGATCACACCATCCGGTTTACCATCCGCACCACTTACATCTTTATAACGTACATCGCCCAGCCAGGTATGGGTCTGATCAACAGAATATCCAAACTGGGGCAAACTGTTATTCAGGTCGTCCTGTGTCCGGTAGAGTCCATCGGTTTTAAGACCGAAGAAAGAACCGACTGCAAAACCAGGAATGGTACGGGAGATCAGATAGTTGTCATAATAAATACGTCCATACAATGCGGCAAGATCTCCGGCTACTTTTTCCAGTTTATTTTTAAACTGGGAGAAAATAATATTTGTTTTCCAGGTTAAATCCTTGTTCCGGATATTAGTGGAGGTCAGGCTGAAATCAATACCAGTGTTGGACATCCGTCCTGTATTGATGACGGGTCCTTTCAGGTCATCCCACTGATCACCTACTCCGATCAGGCGGGGACCGGTGCCGATAAGCAGCATCTGGCTGGTTACTTTTTTATACACATCAATAGCGGTTTCAATACGCCCATTGAGGAAGGAGATATCCACCCCGGCATTCTTGGTGATCACAGATTCCCAGGTCAGGTCAGGATTGGCCACCCCATAGAGGTAGTTGGAACTTCCAAAACCAACGGGGCCAGGCCAGAAGGAAACCACTGAAGTATAGGGAGGATTCGGGGCACCATTTGGCATATTCGTATTACCTACTTCACCGTACCCGATTCTTACTTTGAGTGAATTGATCGTCTTCTTCATATTTTCCGCAAACTTCTCATTGGTCACTGTCCAGGCAAAAGAAGCACCTGGGAAATTACCCCATTTGTTTTTTCCAAAAAACCTGGAAGAACCATCTCTGCGTATACTCAGGTTCAGGGCATAGCGGTTATCGTAGGTGTAAGTACCGCGGGCAAAATAAGATTCAATTGTACCATCATTCTTTCCACCACCCAATTCCCAGGTATCACGATCACTGCTGCCGGCATTGAGGTCAAGAATATTGTTCTGGAGATCCACCTTCTTACCATTCAGGCTTTCCCAGTAATTATACTGCGCTTCATGACCGGCAGTGGCACTGATGGCGTGTTTACCGATATTCTTATAGTAATTCAGGTAATTCCGGGCGGCATAATAATATCCGTTACCCCGGTATTCAAATAACTGACTGCGTAAGCTGGTATTACCAAAATTACCAGTACGCTGAAAGGCCATATTATTATTGAGACTCAGTGAGTAAGCGAATTCATTCCGTAGTGATAGCCCTTTCATGAATTCAATTTCCGCATAGAGCTGACCGAATACCTGTGAACTGGTTGATTTATTACCACGGTAGAAACTGCGGGCAATCGGATTGTCCTGTGCGTATTGGAAGCCTCCGATTGTTTGTCCGCCACCACCCCAGGTTCCATCCAGGTTTTTCACCGGGATCAGCGGGCTTTGCAGGGTACCCCACCAAATGGTTCCTTCTGCGGCATCAGCCAGCGTTACATTCTGGATACTGCGGGAAGCGTTGGCGCTTACCCCTACTTTGATCCAGTTTTTCAACTGATGATCCAGGCTGAAGCGGGTGGAATAACGTTTGAAATCTGAGCCAATCAGGATCCCCTTCTGGGTAAAGTAGTTGGCAGAGAGATAATAGTTTGTTTTGTCTTTACCACCAGAGAAACTCAGCTGGTGATTTTGTACGGTACCGGTACGGAACATGGCATCCTGCCAGTCGGTACCACGACCAAGAATACTTGGGTCGGCGAACTCCGCGCTGGGTGTGAAGCCAAGCAAAGGAGAAACTTCATTCTGGTATTGTGCAAATTCACGCAGGTTCATCAGGTCCAGTTTTTTCTGAACGATCTGGTTACCCGCATACATTTCATAATTGATCTTGCCTTCACCGGATTTACCTTTTTTGGTAGTAATCAGGATCACGCCATTCGCGGCCTGCGATCCATAGATCGCCTGGGCAGAGGCATCTTTCAGGATATCGATGGACTCAATATCATTCGGGTTGATAGTAGCAAGGAAACTGTTTCCGGTTTGTCCGTCAGACCCGCCCAGTCCGGCATAACCCGCACTGAATTTTGTATTACTGGCAAAGATCACTCCATCCACTACAATCAGGGGATCGTTGGCATTGATAGTCGTTACCCCGCGGATACGGAGTGATACACCACCACCAGGCTGTCCACTATTGTTTACTACGGTTACACCCGCAACCTTTCCTTGCAGGGCCTGGTCGATACCCGCTACCGGAAGATCCTTCAGGTCCTTTGTTTTTACTGAAGAAATCGCTGAAGATACATCGGAACGTTTTGCAGTACCATAACCAATCACCACCACTTCACTCAGTTTGGTGTCGGTTACATCCAGGCTGACCAGGATATTGGTCTTGCCTTCCAATGAAACTTCTTTGGGTTTTGCTCCCACATAAGAAACCACCAGGGCGGTGGCATTCGGGGGAACGGTAATTTTAAACGCACCGTAATTGTCGGTGATCACCGTGGTCTTACTTCCTTTCACGGAGACAGTGGCATTCACCAGGGGAACCCCGCTCTGATCGGAGACCACACCTGAAATAACTCTGTTTTGTGAAAATACGGTAAGGGAATAAAGTACAAGCACAATGATCATTGTGATTGCACGGGGGAATCGTGTCTTTCTCATACAGCAAGAAAATTTAGACTCAAAAGTAGGCATATATACTTATGCCAGAATAATACTATTTTATCTGATTATTGTATTTATTAACCCTGATTTAAGCCCAATATTCC
>CAZLRY010000055.1:12621-13836 GCA_964561675.1 uncultured Chitinophaga sp. | reverse complement strand
GTTGGTGTTATCACCAGCAATTTTCATCGCTCAGTCCACCCGAATCATATCCGCTACCTCTTTCGCCTTCTTCCGTAGTGTATCCATATCAGCCCCCGGCTGATCATATACCAAGGCCACCGCCATGCGCCGGTAGGGTCGCGTGGATGGTTTTCCGAATATACGGATATCTGTATCCGGTTGTGCCAGGGCATTGTCGATTCCATGAATGGTAAACTGTTCAGCTGATTTATTGGCCAGCACCACGGCACTGGCACCAGCTCTTTCCAGTTTGATCTCCGGGATCGGTAAGCCAAGTATGGCCCGGGCATGCAGTTCAAACTCGGAAAGGTTTTGGGTACCGGCCAGGGTCACCATGCCAGTATCATGCGGACGAGGACTGAGTTCAGAGAAATAAACACCTTTATCCGTTAAGAAAAATTCCACGCCCCAGATACCGGAGCCGGTTAAGGCCGTTGTTACTTTTTCAGCCATAGCACAGGCGTCAGTATAGTCTTTATCACTGATCGCCACCGGCTGCCAGCTTTCCTGGTAATCGCCGCGTTCCTGTCGGTGGCCGATGGGCGGACAAAATAAAGTGGGTCCGTTTTGTTGCGTCACGGTGAGCAAGGTGATCTCGGTATGAAAAGCAATAAACTCCTCGATGATCACTTCTTTGATATCACCTCTTGAATTATTAATTGCATAGTCCCATACTTTCTGCCGGTCTTCATCGGATTTGAGCACGGATTGTCCTTTGCCACTGGAGGACATAAGGGGCTTCACCACACAGGGCAGTCCGATAGAATCGACGGCTTTATTAAATTCTTCAAATTGTGTAGCATAGAAATAATTGGCCGTACGTAATCCCAGTTCTTTTGCGGCCAGATCCCGGATCAGTTTGCGGTTCATGGTGAAGTTTGCGGCTTTGGCACTGGGGATGACCTTTATTCCCTTTTTTTCGTATTCATAAAAACGCTCTGTGCGGATCGCTTCAATCTCCGGAACAATCAGGTCGGGTTTATAATCAAATACCAGTTTATCCAACTCCTGCCCATTGAGCATATCAATCACTTCATAGCCATCGGCCACCTGCATGGCGGGAGCGCCGGCATAACTATCCACGGCAATCACGGTTTGACCAAGCCGTTTTAACGCAATCACTAATTCTTTACCGAGTTCACCAGAGCCGAGGAGGAGGATTTTTTTGTGCATGGGGCGAAGATACTTGTTGGT
>CAZLRY010000055.1:5257-12521 GCA_964561675.1 uncultured Chitinophaga sp. | reverse complement strand
TGCTTACATTTTTTCAAATAGCGGAAATGGCTTTTGAGCATCTGAAGGCCTTCTTTCAGACTCATCCAGCTGGTCTTGGTTTGTTTTTTGTTTTCCATGCTGATAATCCAGAGCAGTTTCCAATGCCGGATAATTTCTTTCCACGCATAAAACAGGGAGTGTCCCGGGTCGTAGATATGTGTTGGTTCACTGCCGGCACCATTCAATTCAATTATACTGAAGTCCTGCCCTTTCTCCAGTGATGCCCAGTTCTTATAGCGGATATCCAGTCTGCCGAAATAAAATCCTTCAATCTGGTTACAGACCTGATTAAAGCGTTGAATCAATGCGGGGCTGATCAGCCGGCTTTCGTCCAGGAACAAGGCACCGCGGGCATGATTGCCATAAGGTACAAGCAGTTCTGTTATTCCGTCAGGAATAATCTGCTCCAGTTTATCAACCAGTAATTTTTCAAGAGCTGACAATTGGAGCAGGTACCGGTCATTAGCCATTAGTAAAGAACGGACGGTTTGTTTCCCATCACCCGTTACTTGCAAAAATTCTTTCCGGACAATACCCGTTATGGTGCCTGTTTCCTGGCCCGGAAGTCGTGCCCAGAATAAACCAATTTCAAGTGGCAGATCAATAAATGGCTGCACCAGGTAAGGAACCGGAAAATGACTGATTACGTCGGCTAAGTGCCTGGCATTTTCCACTTTTATAACGCCCATTCCTTTTCCCCCGATATCTGGTTTTACAATCACCGGATACGACAACTGATGATTATACAATGCAGATTCGACTGTACTAAATGCAGTACCTGGTTCAAAATACAAGGAGTGGGGCCGGTATTCAGCGGGTACAACCGCATCGATACTGTATTTACTTTCCATCATCAGCCCCCCATGCTGTATACCCGGATTGGAAGCGGTGGTAAAGAAAAAACTCCGGGCTCTCAGGCAGTACCAAAGGAATACCGGGAATATGGGTCCATATACCAGTTCGGTTGGCCAGTACTCCCAGTGACTGATTTTAATCCGGAATCTTTTTAGTACTGCTTTCATAAAATTATTTTATTACCCAGCTTTCTGTTTCGATAATCAGTGAAGTAAGAGCGGCAACGCAAACAGCAATGGCCGTGAATTTATGGATCATCGGGTGACGGACTTTCAGGACGGCAATCAGTAAGATTACCAAAAAAAACATGAGCAGGTGTACCTGTGCAAGCAAGGGCTCCCTGAGCAGCCAGATATTAAAAATAACAGAAAGCAGGATGCTGACCGCCATGACCGCAAAAAGCACGGGATACTGGCTCATATAATAGGACTTCATTTGGCGGCTTTCTTCTTTATCATTTGAAGGCAGCAAGAGTTTGGCGGCCATGAAGAGCGAAACCGGGTAAAGCAAAATAAAGACAAGCTCCGCGAAATGCCATTCCGGTTTATCTTTTAATTGATAGGTGATAAACCAGTCCTGTATATGCAGGAAAAGAATAAAGACCAGCCATAGTGTTTGTGGCCAGTAGAATGACACTTTTTTATAATTGTATAATAAATCCGAGAAAGCCGAGAGTAACTGTGTAATACCCAGTCCCAATATTATGGAAACCAGGATGCTGCTGTATTCAAACGGGTTGATGAGCGAAGGAGGCATAAATTATTTTTTACAAGGCGCAATCGATGCATTTGAAAAAAGAACGGAGAGGTCGGGGGAATAGCCCGAGGTATGGATGATTTGTTCATCCGTCAAGGAGCCTGAAAAGTCGTCGTAATGGTAAATTGCCTGAACGGATGGCTGTAATTCAATAAAAGAGTAGCTGAGGGTTCTCAGTGATGCTGACCGGTGCATCAGGAAACCATTTTCATAGTCTTTAAAAGACTGGAAGAATTTCATAACCGTTTTATGGTCAATAAAAGGCTGATCATGTACCCACTGATCAAATAACTGGCTGCGCTTTTCTTTTGCCTCAGGGGTATAAAGTGTAGCGGAAGACCAGATGGCGGGTTGCTGGGTATCCAGGAGCATCCGGTGTTTGCTATGGCCATCCCAAACCAGCTGAAACAGGTTGTTTTCAGACCAGGTGATCAGTGTGTACGGTTCAATTCCCCCCATATCCATCAACGACCATTCCACTACCGGGTATACGGATTGCAACAATTCTTTTACGATGAGCCCCCGGCTTTTCCGATACTGACCAGCCGGTTTATGTTTTTCAAACCCGCCATTCAGGAGGATCATCACATTCCCATAGCTGTTGATCCCGGCCCAGGTACCTCCAGCCTTCGGATCTACCGGGGCCAGGTATCGGTAATTCTCTCCTTCATAGATCTGCGGGTTATTGGCCTTTGCCCGGAACGGATCTTCATCCCTGAGTGAAACAAATAAATAACGGCCATTGGAAGGAATAAATAAGACTGTACACATTTTCAGTTTATTTTGATGATACCATCATGCAGCAACTATCCCTTGGCAATGGATTTCCTGTACAGCATAGTTGAATAGGCGATGCCAAAGGTTTCATCAGCCAGCGACAACTCCATTTCAGTCAGGGCTACTTTGATCAGGGCCAGGTGGTGAACGGTATGCTCTATCGAGTAGATGATCTCCCTCAGATAGGTTGTCAACGGACTGTTCTGAAGAACGCCAGTTGCTGTTTCCACAAACAATTCCAGGGACCTGTCTGTTTTATTCAGCATTCTTTCTACTTCCTGAATCAGTTGGATCGCTGCTGACCGGTTCATTTCCAGTTCAGTATTTCTGTAACGGTGTATATAGTCCACGCGGCCCGTCTCATATCCGGATAATACGCATTGAACGATTTCAATAATGTGCCGGCTGTGTCCGCCAATGGTGGCTTGCCCCAGGTGCCTGATCTTACGGGTATATTGTTCATCGGTAAGTTGTTGTAATAGCCTGACCAACCCTTGTAGCTGGTCTTGAAGTTGATACTGTATCATGCAGTGTTTATTTCAGGGTTACCCTTTTTTAGATATGATCGGTTTCATTGATTGCAACAGGGATTTTCCTTGTGGCAGAAAAAGCAGCAGTAAGATCAGGCAGATGACCCAAACAAGGATCGCCATAATAAACAATTGCCCCCCGTCATCTCCGGAGCTGATACCGATTATAGTGAGATGAGAAAGGATAGCGCCGGACATCAATCCAATTCCCAGGAAAGCCCCGATAAAAACGGTAGCTGGTAAAAGCAGGAGTATGCCTGCTACGAGTTCTATCACGCCGGTACCGATCCGGCCCCAGGGTTCCACACCCAGTTTAGTGAATAAAGCCACTGATTCAGGGTGTCCGGTAAATTTAAAATAAAGTGTCTGGAGTAAGATAACGGCTGCTACAATCCGGAGCAACCAGGTAACTGCATTTTTAATAGTCATGTTGATTGATTTATTACTTATATAAAAGCTGCCAGTTCCGGTCAGCCTTTGTTTTCAGGTTTATTTCATCCTTGTTCCATTTGGTGAGGGTATTATTGATCCAGGAGTGATAGAACAGAAACAATTTACCATTTACAATTTTAAAGGTGTCCGGATCGATTTCCACTTTTTCGCCCGATGCCCCCATGGCATAAGCACACCAGCCACCGTATTGTGGTTCGTATTTTCTGAAATCTTTCAGAAAGAGATCCTTATTTGTCTGGCTGGAAAAATAATAGGTAGCTCCTTCTGCAAATACACTCAATTCCTTTTTACCCTTTACCGCTTTGTTCTGCGTAAAATAAGCTACCGGGTCATAGCCCTGTATGGCTATCCCTTTTTCCAGGTTAAAGGTCTTTGTCCGGAGTGCCGTTTGTGCGAAACCGGAAATGGTCAACAGCAGACAGGCTGCAAATAGATATTTTTTCATTTTACTTATTTTTCAGATTAGTGGTTCAATACCGGCCAGTGGATATCGGCATTTTTGATACGGGCTACAGTATCCTGAAGCCATACAACTCTTGTCCTGAGGTTGTAGTTCAGGTAGAGTTTGTTATTTATGATCGTCCAGGCTTCAGGGTCGGTGGGCGACAGGTGATTTTCACTGCATCCGTATGCACAATACCCTCCGTATTGCGGGGCATATTTTTCGGGGTGTTTTGAAAAGCTGTCCAGGTGTGCTTTAGTGGAGAATAACCAGGTGCTTCCGCTCCAGTTAAAAGATATTTCCGGCAGTCCTTTTACCGCTTTTCCGAGGGTGAAATAGGCCACCGGGTCAAAGCCTTTTATTGCTATTCCGTTTTTACTGTTGTACTTAACAGGCTGGCCGATTACCAGCCCTGTGAAAAGCAGGGTGACCAGGGTGCTGACTACTTTTTTTGTCATTTGTTTTATTTGCAGCAAAAATGCTTTTTGCACGGCTGCTAAGCAATTGACATATTTCCCTGTTTCAGGTATATTTTTCCCTATTTGCTGTTTATCAGGGATTTCCTGAGGTCAGAGGGATTGAGCGAGGTGTATTTTTTAAAGAACTTACTGAAATGGGAAACATCCTCAAAGCCCAGTTCGTTGGCGATTTCTTTGATGGGTTTATCCGTATAGGTAAACAAACGTCTTGCTTCCATGATCAGCCTGTCGTGTATGATCTGTAAGGGTTTCTTTTTGCTGTACAGGGCAAAATAGTTGGAGATCGTTTTTGGTGATTTATGTAACAGACCGGCATAAAACTGCACCTGGTGTTCCTTCCTGAAATGGATTTCGACATGCAGGTTGTATTGCCTGATCAGGTTGAATTTATCTTCGGTGGGCTCCGCCGTTCCCAGGTATTGTTTTTTTGCCAGGCGGGTGGTTTTGATAATCAGCTGCACGAGGAGCATCCGCAGCATTTCTCCTTTGATCTCTTCATCGGAGTCGAATTCCGTTTCAAACACCTGCATAAGTCGTGTATACTCTGTTGCATCGGCCGGATCCAGTCGTATAAACATGGTTGGCGAGGGGCCGAAAAAAATGAAACCAACACAACCCACTTCAGCATCATGGTTGACAATGCAATAAAATTCCCGGTTAAATTGCCAGGCTACAATGTCTGCCGGTCTTTCAAAACGGAATGTCTGGTTAAACATGATGGGTAAGACCGCGTTTTCTTCAAAATCCCAGGCGACTTCGTCGATATAAATGAGTTGCTTTTTCCCCTTATTCCAGGCAATCGTATGAAAGGTGAACCCCGCTTGTTGTTTGTAAAAGTACTGCTGAAACGAATTTTCGTTTTTATGTAAAAGCAGCCGGCCATGGCCATCCGGATGGGTAAAAATGTATTTCATATTATTTCTTGCAGAACAATACCTACGGATAACAATTGCAGACAGTTTTAATCTGAATTGTTAAAAGGCGTCTGCCTTTTCCCGAAAATAGGAAACAAACGAATTCAGGCCTCAAATTACCGGCTGTAACCATTGCCGGCCAAACGTCTGAGAGCAGAAAAAGGGATAAAATTTTCTTTGATCAGGGTGTTATTCAGCCAGTATTCAGGTTGTTTCAGGGTGCCGCTTCTCCTGATCACAACAGGATCTGATTCATTTATGTCTAAGACAATTTTATTGCATTGAGGTAGCGAACGGATAAATAGCCCGTTTGCCGGATTTACCGGGTAGAGTCCCAAAGTGGCAAAAATATACCAGGCACTCATTTGACCACAATCATCATTCCCAATCATACCCGTTGGTTTGTCAGTATAAAATTCATTGCAAATGCGGGTAATGAGCCGGGAGCTAAGTTCGGGTTTGTCAGACCAGGCGTATAGCCAGGCTACATGATGACTGGGTTCATTTCCATGAGCGTATTGGCCAATCATGGCCTCCTGTCCCAGGTGTTTGTTTGGATTGAGTGATTTTATATTGAAAAAGCTATCCAGTTGTGAGGTGAATTGTTTTTTCCCCCCTAACAGAGCTGTTAATCCTTTCACATCAAATTGGGCGGGCGTCCAGAAATACTGCCACGCATTGGCTTCTGTATAATCACCCGGGTTATTCATCGGGGAGGTGGCCATCAGTGGATCAAAGGGGGTACGCCAGTTACCGCGACTGTCTTTGCCCCGTAGTTGGCGGGTAATGGGGTCATATAAATTTTTATAATAGGCGGAACGTTTATAAAACTCCGCCGCAATATCCTTTTTACCCATTTTTTCAGCCATCAAGGCAATACAATAATCATCCACGCCATGTTCCAGTGTCCTTGACACGGCTTCATTATCGAGACTGTCAAACGGATAATAACCATATTGATTCAACAGGGTCCAGTTACTGTTGATATGGTTTTCCCGGCTGCTTCTTACCATTTGTGTCAGGGCTTCTTCTGCATCAAATCCTGTAAAACCCTTCAGGTACGCATCTGCAATTACCGGAATAGCATGATTGCCGATCATACAGTAATTATCCTGTCCCCAAACGGTCCAGATGGGCAGGAATCCTGCAGTTTTAGCGTGTTCCACCAGGGTATTTACAAAACCGTTTACTCTTTCAGGTACAATCAGGGTGTAAAGCGGATGGGCTGCACGGTAAGAATCCCAGAGTGAAAGGGTGGAATAGTATTCTTTATTCAATGCAGTATGGATCTTATCATCCGGTCCGCGGTATTGCCCGTCAGTATCGCAGATATTGGAGGGTTGCAGCAATAACCGGTACAGGCAGGAATAAAAAATAGTTTTTTGTTTAACAGGTGCCTCAATTACGATCCGGCTTAAATACTTGTTCCAGGTTTTTTTTGCAAGACTTACAATTGTATTAAATTTCCAATGGGGCAGTTCGGTCTTCAGGTTTTCCTTTGCACCTTCCACACTCACCGTGGATAAGGCAATCTTTACCTTCAGTCGTTTGTCTTTGAGCATAAAACCCAACAGGAAGCGGGACGCATTTTCTTTTGCTTTTTTTGGCAATTCAAGGATGGTGGTAAACGGCAGACTGAACTCGATCGTAAAGTAGTATTTACGGTTAACCCAGTTTTGGGTATGACACCACCCGGACAACCGGCTGTTGTTTTCCACCTGCACATTGCTTTCCAGAACCAGGCTATCCGTCAAAAACCGCAAGCCATGCTGCAGGTCGATCAGCAGTTTCGCTTTATGGTCGGGATAAGTATATTGATGAAAGGCCACCCGTTCTGTAGCCGTCAGCTCTGTCTTTACCTTGTTTTTTAATTCAACTGTATAATAACCAGGAGAAGCTTTTTCCGTTTCTTTCCGGTAGGATATTGCGAAATCATCCATGCGTTCATCCGTAACCGGCTGAAGGAGGATATCGCCCAACTCACTGATGCCTGTACCATTGGCCCTCGTTTGTGAAAAGCCCATGATGAGGCTGTCT
>CAZLRY010000055.1:0-5157 GCA_964561675.1 uncultured Chitinophaga sp. | reverse complement strand
ACTGATGCCTGTACCATTGGCCCTCGTTTGTGAAAAGCCCATGATGAGGCTGTCTTTGTACTGATACCCACTGGTATAATCCCAGCCATTATCCCGGTTGTCTGGTCCGGGCTGCACTAGCCCAAAAGGCATGGATGGCCCCGGAAAAGTATGCCCTGTACCTTTAGTACCTATAAAAGTGTTCACAAAACGCGTATAGTCTGTAGCTTGTTTAAGCTGTGCAAGGCAGGTTACGTTCAACAACCAGAAAAAACAAAGAGGGATGATTTTGTTCATTGCCCTTTCATTTTAAAGGTAACCTGTCGCAGGGTGGTACCGGCCATTGGGACAAGGAGAATCACTTCGGGCTGATCGGTGCTGGCTGGTTTCATTTCAGCATGAAAATGATTTTTAACAGTTGCATCCTGCACGGGTAAAGCACCATTCAATTCAACAACCGTTTCCTTTAACGGAAGACAGTTGAAATCGGTTAAACCCGCAATGGTGTATGTTTTTGTAATTACTTCAGTACTGTTTAAAGGATGACAAAGTACCAGCGGACCATATTGAAAGTAATATTCATCTCCATTGGTTTGATTCTTTTGAATGGCTGCTTCAAAACGGATGATCAGTTCATCCTGTTGTTTCCAGCGCTTCTTAAACACCAGGAATCCATTCTCCTCTTCAAAGGGCAGAGAGGTAAATGCTACCACGGCCCATTCCGGTTTCCGGATCTTAATTGAAAACAGGTTTCCTTCCGTGGTTTTTATTTTGAAACGGAAATCAAAATCAAACGGGTAACCGGTGATGGATTCAATGCTTACTTTCTGATTCTTCACGGTCGTATTCAACTCCGAGGGACCGAGCAGAGTGGCCAGGACTCCTTCATCATCTTTCATCCACATATGTTGTATATACCAGGGACCGATCCTGCCCGCATTCGGAACACAACAAACAGCGGCTTCCCGGTGAACGGGGGAGTAGCGGTACCGGGTCTGGTGTTTATCGGTTGTATCGCCATGTTTACCTCCTGAAAGAATATAGGTATTATCCGTTTTAAGATAACAGATGGCACTCTTATCAGGATGGGTGGCGCCAGCCGCTGCATTGAAAAGTATCTTTTCTGCACGGTCACCATAACTGGCTTCGCCTGTTTTATTCAAAATACTGATCCACCCCGCCATCAGTTCATGAAGCGAGCAAAATTCGTAGCCGGTAGTGGTGGCATCCCCGGCTCTTCCGCCGGCAAATTCGTCACCCACCGGGGCACCAGATGGAGTAGTGGCCCGGTTGATCTTCCGGATGAAATGATCCAATGCGGATTTCAATACGGGATTGCCCGAAGCATAATAGGCCGCTGTTACGGAACGTAAATGTTCATAGGTATGTACGCCATGTCCTTTAAGCGGAAGATCAGCTTGCTGCAATTTTTTAAATTGGGCATCCTCGTTGAGCGTTTGTGTAGAAAAATCTTTGTATAGAAAGAGGCAGTAATCCAGGTACGCTTGTTTTTTGGTAAGCACGTATAATTGTTCAAGCACATCTGTAAATGCCAGTCCATGTGTAAGTCCTCCCGCATCCGGATTAACCGAGTAAAATGGATGGGACTGGTTCACCGGATAGTTGTCCATTACATTCTTTACGGCTTTTTCAATGGCTGTTAACAGGGCCGGGTCTTTTTTATAGTCATACCATCCCAGCAGGGCACGGTAAAGTGTGGCTTTTGACCAGAGCTCGCCGTTTTCATTATCAAACCTGTACCTCAGTTCTGGATCATAGATACCGATATATCCGTCTTTGTCCTGTGTTTGCAGTAAGCGCCTGATGAGTCGTTCGGCTTTTTCAAGTTGTGTTTTATCCTTGAGCAGGATGGCGGTACGGATAAATCCATCCAGCCAGTTACTCTGTGTTTCACTGTTCCACCAGAGAAACTGGGCCTGCCATTCACCGGCATCAGATACTGCCCCCAGATTTTTGTTCTTTACTTTTTTACTGAGCCGGTCTTTACCATAGATGTCATCCTGCTGTATCAGGTCTGGTGCCAGGGTATCAAGACGGCCCGTAAACCCATCCAGATTACGTTGCAGTTCCGTTTTCAGCCAGCCGCCAGGAGTAATAGCAGATAAGGGCAATGCCTGGAACCGGAAGGCCATTGGCTTTATTTTTAAAAAGGGATTGGCACTGCTATCCTGTGCCAGTACGTTGATGTTTTGGATCATTGCTACCGCTATTAACCATATAGGAATATAAATTTTTCTCATAGCAGGTTTTTAAATCGTTTACTGAAACGGTCTTTCATCTTTTTGTTGATTTCCCATTGATTACCGACCGGTTGTTGGGTAAAGGGTAAGACCGGCATATAGGGAACCGGCCCGAACTCAGGCGTTATGGTAAATTGTTTATCCCCGGCTTTTTTCCGGTATTGGAGGATGCGCTCCCACCAGCCGGTATACGTTTCCAGTGTAGCCGCCCACTCCGGTGCAAACGGATCATTGACCTGTGGAGCCTGCGAGAAACCGATCCGGGCATGCAGGTGGGCGATATGTGGAGTGAGGGTTTCCAGCAGCTCTTGCTGGTCTTCGAGGAGACTTTCACTGACGACACAGAAGTGACTGAAATCTCCGGTCAATTCAATTTCAGGAAACTGTTTAAGATAAGGTATTAAACCAGCCAGGTGAAAACTGAACCGGCCGCGGTGTGTTTCATGCATCACACGTATACCGGACTGCTGACTGAAATTAAGTACGGCGTCGATTACGCGGCAGTTATCATCAAAACTGAAATAGTCTTTGCCGGTATGCGCGTTGATAAAATCAGGTTGCAGGACGGCGATATCCTCCAGGCTACTAATCATCCGGCTGATATAATCGCTTACCGTTTCATGGGCAGCAGACAAAACCTGTTGGGCAACAAATACAAAGCCGGGGTGGTCTCCCGCGATGATCTCCAGTTCGCTCAGCAGGGCTGCCCTGAATTTTTTATCATCGGGCAGGTGAATTTCAATACCATCGTAACCAGCCCCGATGGCCCGGTCAGTAAATACTGTTGCTTCAGCAGGGAATTGTCCCCAGTAAGGACAGAGCCATTTTATTTCCATCTGTTCAATGTTGATAGATGATTGGATTTATTTTACTATTGATCACTTCACCAATTTGTGCACCCGGGCACCAGGTATCCCAATCCAGTTGCTGGTTTTTATTTTCAGGGGCTTTCAGCCGCATATCCCGATCCATGTAGATGATGGTCATAACTTTCCGCATATCCTGACTATTATTCGCACCCGCCCGATGAAAGACCCAACCGGAATGAAAACTCATTTCACCGAGGTCAAAGGGCTCAATTACATGGGCAAAATCCGTTACTTTCAAACGCTCCCTTATCTGTGTTTCACTATCATCCCCGATTTCCAGTTCCCGTCCTTCAATCACGGCATGGCTGCCGGCACTGAATTCGAGCGGACCCATTTCCAGTGGAGTGGGTTGAAGGGGGATCCAGGCAGTAATGGTTTTATCAGTTTGCAAGGGCCAGTAATACTGATCGGCATGCCAGGGTGTGAATCCTCCACCGGCCTCTTTGAACAGGGCCTGATCATGATACAATCTTACTCCTTCACATTGCATCAGTTCAGCCGCAATTTTTCCTAATCGCCTGCTTAATACCAACTCACTGACCTGCTCATCTTCGAGCCAGAGATTGAACAACTGCAGAAAGGCTTTGCCGTAGGTGTTTCTTTCATCCAATGAGCGGGTTTCCTTGTTCATAATACGGACCCGTTCTGTGATGACTTCATTGAGCCAGCTGAGTACCTCCTGGGAGAATACCTGTTTGAGTTTGATAAACCGGTTTTGCTGGTAGAAACTGATCTGTTCTTTTGAGAGTGCGTAGTCTTCCTTCAGGAAGGAGCTAACAAATGAGGGGATGGCAGACATATCGTGGTTTTAGACTACAAATTTCACTGCTCTTTCCTTTGTTTTCTGGTACAAAGAATCCAAATATTAGTACTATATTGACATTAATCTGCCTGATGTTACAGAAAACAGCAATATAGTATGCGGCCAAAGCTCGAAAAAGTCAGTGCCGGCAATGGATCCTTTCTCAGTTTTGAGGTAAGGCAATTGTCGTTTGATTTTTTCTGGCATTTCCATCCGGAATATGAGCTAACCTATATTGTATCCGGTCAGGGGAAACGATTGGTGGGAGACAGTGTCGAAACCTTCGGTCCGGGTGATTTTGTATTGATCGGTCCCGGCCTGCCCCATGTATGGGTAAGTGAGAAGAAGACCGACCAGCTTGCCGTGGCGTTAGTGGTACAGTTCAGTGCGGCATTTGTAGAATCGGTGCTGTCCTTTCCGGAACTATCGGCAGCAGACGGTTTGTTCAGAAAGGCACAACAGGGAATCTGTTTCCAGGTGGCAAGACATTGGAAACCGGAACGTAAGATGAAAGTCATTGCCGGACTACAACCCGGAAACCCTTTTACCGTTCTGCTGGAACTTTTGCAGGAGTTGACTGTTAAAAAGTCCAGGACACTTGCTTCTGCTCAGTATAAGTTGTTAAGGTCTGGAAACGATGGCCGAAGGATACATAAGGTTTTAAAGTTTGTGCAGGATCATTACCGGGAGCCAATTAATGTCAGCCAGGCGGCTGCCATGCTGCATTTATCCGACAGTGCATTTTGCAAATACTTTAAGCGCAGTATGGGTAAAACGTTCTCAGATTTTGTCAATGATATCCGGATCACCCAGGCCGCTTCCCTGCTGATGGAAACGGATCTTTCCATTGCCGCACTGGCGGCGGATTGCGGATTTGAGAACATCAGTTATTTCAACCGGGTCTTTCTGCGCAAAAAGGGGATCCAACCCTATAAGTTCAGGGAATCGAGAAGAGAAAACAGGAAATATAATATGCCGAATGACTGAACAATCAAACAAATGAAGTATACCATTATAGCCCTGTTATTGTTTTTATCGGCCTGCTCCGTCAGCAAAAATCCTTTGCGAAAGCAGGTGAAGCTCTTGCAAAAGGGCATCATTAAAGACGATACCAGTTATATCTATGCCCTGCCCTATGAAGAAGGCAAGACCTTCCGCGTGATCCAGGGTTATTTTAGTCGCTTTACCCATAAGGAAAGAGCCGCCCTTGATTTCAATATGAAAAGGGGTACGAAGATCTGTGCCG
>CAZLRY010000054.1:7100-14116 GCA_964561675.1 uncultured Chitinophaga sp. | reverse complement strand
GAGACCGGCAACCTGGCTTATCAGTTACGATTTGAATATGACCTGCCGGTCGGCTATTCGTATCTTGACAAAACGGGTAAGCTCGTACCCGAGATTGCCTTACCAGGTGGCAGCGGTACCGTTAAAGCTTATTATTTGAACGGAAACGTTTCTGCGGTATTCACCTATAAAGATGGAAAATCATTTGGCGAAGATATCCTGTATCACTTCAATGGAAAACAGGCCATCGTTTCTGCCGACAACTGCTCCATCACAGAAGGCCCTTTAAAATCCTATTATGCTAACGGACAACTGAAACATGACTACAATTTCCTGCACGGAAACCTGCACGGTTTTTACAAAGAGTACAGCGAAAAAGGGGTATTACAGGAAGAAGGTTATTTCTATAACGGCGCCGCCCATGATGTAACTAAATTATATGACGAAAACGGCAAACTGAAGGAAACCCAGTATTACTATTACGGACGACTGATTGATATAAAAAAATGAACCTTATACTATGAAAAAAATTTGGCTGTTAGCTGCCGCCATCTGTAGTTGCTGCATGGCAGGTGCTCAAAGTACTGAAGAGATCAAAACCCTTTTCCCCGGCGAACTGGCCGCTGTAAAGGAACATAAGGTCCACTATACTATTAAACTGAAAGATGGAATTCCGGAAGCCGTTTCTGATGAGCAGCAGGAGATCCTTTATTTGTCGGAAAACGCGGGCTCCTATATGAGTCGGTTTTCCTTTTACCACAGCAGTTTTCACCCTGTCAACCGGTATGAAGCTTTTACAGAAACCCCTGGCGGTAAAAAAATACAGGTAAAGGAATTTAAAACCTCCCAAAGTGTGTCCGCCAGTGTCTTTTATGATGATGTCAAACAAACAAGCTTTGATTTCCCCAATATTACACCCGGCGCTTCTGGGCACCTGGAAATTAACAAGACACATACTAATCCCCGCCTGTTATCTCCGCACTATTTTTCCAGGGGTATCCCCACTCTACTTGGTGAACTAAAAATCAGTTTTCCCAAGGATATGTCAGTTCGATACCAGATCCGGGGAAATGACCGGGATAAGGTCCAATTCAGCACCGAAACCCGCAAAGGAGAAACCACTTATACGTTTACAGTTAAAAATCAGGCAAAGGATATGAATTACCCGGACGCCCCGGATAATGCCTACTATGCCCTGCATGTGATCTTCTGGATTGAAAATTATAAATCCGGCGATCAGCTTGTTTCCTATATGGCCAACCTGGAAGACCTGTATAAACTTCAATGGAGTTTTGTAAAGGACATCAATAAAAGTATCAGCCCTGAACTAAAAGCTATAACAGACTCCATCACCGGCGGATTGACGACTGCCGAACAAAAAGCCAGAGGTATTTATAAATGGGTGCAGAAAAACATCAAATATGTAGCGTTTGAAGAAGGCATGGAAGGATTTATACCCCGGGAGGCTAACCTGGTCTGCAACCGTCGCTTTGGCGATTGTAAAGACATGAGCAGTATTCTGACAGTAATGCTGAATTATGCCGGAGTACCTGCCTACTACACCTGGATCGGGACCCGTTCACTGCCTTACGACTATACAGATATCCACCTTCCGATCGTGGACAACCACATGATTACGGCCGTCAGGCTCGATACCGGTTATGTTTTTCTTGATGGAACGGATTCACATTGTGTATTCGGCGCCCCATCCGGACATATTCAGGGCAAACAGGCGATGATCGGGATTAATGAAAAAGACTATAAAGTGATCAGGGTTCCGGAATATGCCCGGGAAAAAAGCCGGCTGACCGATACCACCATACTGGAACTGACCGAAAAAGGAATCACCGGAACAGTAAAAGTGAATATGACCGGATATTTTGCCATGGATATGCAACGGGTAATGAGTTATACAAATGACAAAGACCGGGAGAAATACATGAAAGGATATTTCAACAGGGGCTCAAACAAATTCAAACTGAATAAGTTTGAAATCAACGATAACGGGAACCCGGATCGTTTTAGCCTCAGCGGGCAATTTGAGCTTTTGGATTACAGCAAGAAGATTGCTGATGAATGGTACCTTAACCTGAACCTGTTCAAGTTTTATGAACATCAAGAGATTGATTTTCCAAAACGGAAGACCCCGATTGAACACGAATACAAGAACTCAGCCACCTATGTTACCATTCTGAATATTCCTGAAGGTTTTAAAATCTCCTACCTGCCGGAAAGTAAATCCTATAAAAATGACGTATGGGGTTTTGATATAAGTTACCGGCAGGAAAAAAACCAGGTGATCATGACTCAGACGTTCACCAATGATCATCTCCTGTTGCAACCGGATAAGTTCCAGGATTGGAACAAAGTCCTGGAAAACCTGTTCCCGCTTTACCGGGAGACCATCAGCTTATCAAAAAATTAAACCGAATACAAATGAAAAGAGTCCTTCTCAGCCTGGTATTAATTTCCGGGCTCACCACTGCCCTTTTTGCACAGGAAATAGAACGGGAGTCCTGGACCGGACAACCGGTTTTGCATACCATCGACAGTAAATACAATGAAGAATCCGCCGTGATCGTCCTGGATAAACGCAGGATGGAATATATAGATGTAAAAGATGAACTGGCCGTTTATAAAACCCTGCACCGGATCATACACATCAATGATGACAAAGGAATCGAAAGTTTCAACAGGGTCTATCTGCCGGTATCAGACAATTCGGATATAGTCGACATCAGGGCACGTACCATTCTGCCAAACGGCAAAATTATCGAAGTCAGTAAAGAAAATATCAAGGACCTGAAAGAAGAAGAGGATGTCTATAAAATCTTCGCGATGGAAGGACTGGTAAAAGGCTGTGAAGTTGAATTTTATTACACCTATAAAAGAAATACCGGCTTTTTTGGCGCTGAAATTTTCCAGGGACGTACACCGGTTCTGGAAGCCCGTTTTGATCTGATTGCCCCGGATCGTCTCGTTTTCGAAATGCGCCCCTTTAACAGTACCGTAAAGCCACTCGACACATTGCTTGGTCAAAAAAAATGGCTGACGGTTGTTGAGAAGAATATTCCAGGAGTGGAGGAAGAAAAATACAGTGCCTACCAGGCGGGCTTAAAGCGATTTGAATACAAACTGGCCTATAATACCAGCCGCACCACCAAAGACCGTCTGTTTACCTGGGATGAACTGGCAAAAAGGGTATATTCCAATTACACTACGGTCACTGATAAAGAAACCAAACGTACCAATGACCTGGTTGGTGACATGAAAGTAAAAGACCTTTCATCAGAGATGGAGAAAATCAGTGCGGCAGAGCATTACCTGAAAACAAAATTCACCACGCGGGATGATATTGGCGGGGAAGATGCGATGAACCTGGAAAAAGTGATCAAGAGTAAACTGGCCAGCCATGTGGGCATTGTCAGGCTGTACAGCGCTGTTTTCCGGCAGCTCGGTATCGCGCATGAATTTGTTTTGGCGGGAGACCGTAATAAATTTACGATAGAAAAGAACTTTGAAAACTGGAATAATACAGACAATCCCCTGATCTATTTTCCTTCCTTAAAAAAATACCTCGCCCCGACGTTACCGGAATACCGCTTCCCCTGGATCGATCCCAACTGGGGTGGCACCAACGCCTTTTTCTGCAAAAGCACCACCATCGGGGAATACACAACGGCCTTTGGGGAAGTCCGGGTAATACCGCTGGAGGATTACAGCAAATCCATGAGTAATGTTGATGCGGACGTTAGCCTGAGTAAAAACCTGGATACCGTTCTCGTTTCTATCAGCCAGATTTACGCCGGGTATTCAGCGGCAGCCTACCGGTCAATATTTAATTACAACTCGGAAGAAAATATAAAACTGATGACTAAGGAAATGATCAAGTTCGGCACCAACTCAGAAAACGTGATCAGTTCCAAAGTGGAAAACAAAGACTTTGAAAGCTTTAATCAGAATAAACCTTTCATCTTATCAGCCGTGGTGAAAGCCAGTGAGCTGATGGAACGGGCCGGTAACAAACTCATTATAAAAATCGGGGACATCATCGGCCAACAGGTGGAAATGTACCAGGAAAAGCCGCGGCAGTTTTCGATGGAGATAGATTTCCCCCATGTTCTCGAACGTCATATCCGCTTTACGATACCTGACGGGTATACCGTTAAAAACCTGGAAGATATTAAAATCAGTCATGTGGTAACGGAGAAAGGCCAGCCAACCGTTGGCTTTACCTCCACCTATGTACTGGAGGGCAATGTGGTGAAAATCCATATCATGGAAGAATACCGGAAGACCAGCTATCCCCTTAGCCAGTTTGAAGAGTTTAAAAAAGTCATCAATGCAGCGGCTGACTTTAACAAAGTCGTCCTGGTACTGGAGAAAAAATAAACCGGATACTTAACTGTTTTAAAGAGGGGCTGTTTGGTACAGCCCCTTTTTGCTGTAATGCGGGAATGGACTAATTTCACACAACGATTCCTGATCCTTCACTAAAAGCAAGGTTATGAAAAAATACATCCTGTTCTCTTTAACCCTCACTCTTCTTCTTTATTCCTGCCAATCTAAAAACAAAACAGCTGAGACATCAACTGTAACCAGCGCCGGAGTTCATCCGGACTGGATCATGCAGGGGAATATTTACGAAGTCAATACACGCCAATATACAAAGGAAGGAACCTTTAATGCCTTTGCCACACATCTCGACCGGTTAATAGAAATGGGCGTACAAACCATCTGGTTTATGCCGATCAACCCAATCAGTAAAAAAGACCGGAAAGGAACATTGGGCAGCTACTATGCAGTGGCTGATTATACAGGGATCAATCCGGAGTACGGCTCCCTGGATGACTGGAAATCCCTGGTAAAAAAAATACACGAAAAGGAAATGAAGGTACTGATCGACTGGGTGCCCAACCACACCGGTGCTGATCATCCTTGGTTGCAAACCCATCCGGATTTTTTTATCAAAGACAGTACTGGTCAGGCAGCCACCATGTTTGACTGGACCGACACCCGTGTACTGGATTTTAAAAATAATGCCATGCAGGATAGCATGATCGCCGCTATGAAATACTGGGTCACAGAAACCGGAATAGACGGCTACCGGGTGGATGTGGCCTGGAATGTACCTGGTGAATTCTGGAAAAAATGTATCCCGCAGCTAAAGGCGGTCAAGAATGATATATTCTTCCTGGCTGAAGGAGATAAAGCTTACCTGATGACCAGTGGTTTTGATGCCTACTATCCCTGGGAAATGTTCCATATGATGGTTAAAGTGGCTGCCGGTGAACGGCCTGCTTTTAGTTTAGACAGTATCAAAGCAAAATATGATACCACTTATCCCAAAGAAGCCATACCCATGTATTTTACCAGTAATCACGATGAGAACAGCTGGAATAAATCCGATTACGCCACTTTCCCGGGTGCCTCACATGCTCCTTTTGCCGTATTCACCCAAACAATGAGTGGCACTGTCCCGTTAGTTTATAGCGGACAGGAAGAACCACTCCTTCGCCCCCTGCCCTTCTTTGAAAAAGACAGTATTGTTTTCAATAAACTCGAACGGGCTAAATTTTATACCACCCTGCAAAAACTCCGGACCAACAACCCTTCCCTGGCAGCAGATGCCAGCTTCCGGAAAATTAAGGCCGGAGATGAAAAAGCAGTCTATGCATACGTGCGGGAAAAAAGCGGGAAGAAGATGCTGGTGATCCTGAATCTTTCAAAAAAAGAACAGGTCATCAAAATCGCTGATAAAACATTACACGGCAACCCATACAATGTTTTTATGGGTACGGCTGAACCACTCACCGATTCGGAGTGGAAATTACAACCCTGGGGTTATGTAATTTATGAATACAAAGACTGATCGCCGCCATTGTAAACCTTACACTATGCATGCAACCATTATAGGTTCCACCGGACTCATTGGCAGCCACTTACTCAATCTGCTGATCAACAATCCGGATTATTCTACCGTACGGATACTGATCAGGCGGCCACTGGAGTTCAGCCATCCGAAACTGGAGAAAAAGCTGGTTGACTTCAATGATAAGGAAAGTTTTCGCCTGGCCCTGGAAGGAACTGAGGTGATCTTCTGTTGCATCGGCACCACGATGAAAAAAATGAAGGGCGATAAAGAAGCTTACCGCAAAATTGATTATGACATTGCCGTACAGGCGGCGCAACTGGGCAAGGCCAATGGCTGTGAAAAATTTGTACTGGTGTCTGCAGTTGGTGCAGACAGCAATAGCCGAAATTTTTACCTGAAATTAAAGGGAGAAACGGAAGAAGCCGTACAGGCCTCGGGTATTGAATCAGTCTATATTCTCCGGCCTTCCCTGCTGATCGGTAACCGGAAAGAATTCAGGGCAGGAGAAAAGCTAGCTACCTGGCTAATGCCCTTATTTGCTTTTCTGTTACCGGCCAGGTACAGACCTGTGAAAGCCAGTGAGGTAGCTAAAGCCATGGTGAATGCGGTCAAAGATCCGCATACAAAGAACTGAGCACTGATCATCTATTTACAATATCCGCCAACCCTTTTCGTTTATATGGGATTACCGGGCTGGACTCCGGCACTACGGACAACAAACAAAGAACATGAAAAAAACACTCATCCTGGCGCTTGCCGGACTTTTGTCCTGCAGCACCTTATTTGCCCAAAAAGAAAAAAAATCCTGGTTTGGCATTAAAGGAGGATTCAACCATACCGTTATAAACGGAGTTGAAACAGATGGGGATAAAACCGGTTTTGTGGGCTCCACTTTGTATGGGGGTCTTTTCACGGAGAACCATATCGGAGCTACCACCTTTCTGTTGAATGAACTTATGTTCTCCTGGGTAAATGACTGGCATTTTATTGAAGCCACGATTCACCTCAAACAAATGCTAAGCAATCGGGTTGCCGTATTCCTGGGGCCAAAACTGGATTTTGCCGCCGACAATTTTGACCGTCAAAAACAAAGTAAATCCGGCTTTACCGGCATTTCACTCGAAACCGGTGCCCAATACTTTTTCACCAAACAAATCTTTGC
>CAZLRY010000054.1:0-7000 GCA_964561675.1 uncultured Chitinophaga sp. | reverse complement strand
GTCACACTCCTGAAAGACTTCTCATTGTGCAATACCGCCACCTGTTCCACGATATCCTTTTTACACTGGCTGATCGTCTTACTATCGCGGGGTAGCTTGAAGAGCAGTTCCATTAAAAACTGATTGCGGATACGACCGATTACCGGTTCGGCTGGTCCTACCAGGTAATTACCATACTTTATCTTGAGGTTATTTGCAAAAGTAACCGCCGCCCGTTCCACCACTTCTTTGAATTTATGTTTGAAGGTCAGGTGAATCGTTCGGGTGAAAGGAGGATAGGCGAACTCTTTCCTTTTTTTAATTTCCTCGGCAAACATGGCTTTGTAATCATGCCGCTGTACGATCTGCAGCAACGGGTGTTGGGGTTGAGATGTTTGTACCAACACTTTTCCGGTTTCTTCTTTCCGACCGGCACGACCACTCACTTGCTCCATCAATTGAAAGGCACGCTCATTGACCCGGTAATCGGCAAAATGCAAGAGACCATCTGCATCGAGGATCCCTACCAGGTCCACATTATCAAAATCCAGTCCCTTCACCACCATTTGTGTACCGACGAGGATATCCACCCGGTTCTGTTCAAACTGCTGAATGAGGATATCATGCGCATTTTTCCCTCTGACTGAATCAATATCCATCCGGGCCACTTTTGCTTCGGGAAAAGTTTCCTGCAGTTGTTCTTCAATTTTTTCCGTACCAAAATTTCGTTGCAGAAATTTATCACTGCCACAGGCCGCGCAGGTATACACCGGGGGATAAGTGGTGCCGCAATAATGGCAAACCAGCTTATTACTCAGTTTGTGGAAAGTCAGCGATACGTCGCAGTATTTACATTGAGGAATCCAGCTGCACACACTGCAGATCTGGTATGGATCATACCCCCTCCGGTTCTGAAAAAGAATCACCTGTCTGCCCCGTTCCAAAACCTGTTTAACGGATTTCACCAGGGCAGGTGAAAGGATAATCTTGGATTTATCTTTCTGAATTATACTCCGGGTATCCACAAACTGAATCGGTGGCAGTTGCAGATCTCCATAACGTTGGAATAACTCAACGAGTCCATACTTACCGCTTACCGCATTGTAATAACTTTCCACCGAAGGGGTGCCGCTGCCGAGCACTGTTTTTGCACTAAAGAGTGATGCAAAATAGATAGCCGCATCCCGCCCGTTGTAACGGGGCGCAGGTTCCTGTTGTTTGAAGGAAGTATCATGTTCTTCGTCGCAGATCAGCAAACCCAGTTGTTGAAAAGGCAGAAAAACAGATGAACGGGCCCCGAGTATCACCCGCAGTTCCCCGTTCTTTACTTTATTCCATATCTCCACCCGTTCATTCTGTGAAAATTTAGAATGATAAATGCCGATATAGCCGCCAAAATGCTTTTGTAGTCGCCGGATTACCTGCGAAGTCAGAGCAATTTCGGGCAACATGTAAAGCACCTGTTTACCTTGTTTGATATATTCCTCGATCAGGCGGATGTATATATTTGTCTTACCACTGGAGGTTACTCCATGGAGCAGGCAAACCGGTTTTGTCAACAGACTTTCCTGCACCTCGTGGAATGCCTTTTCCTGTGCTTCGGAAAGGGTAAAATCGATACTTACATTTTTAGGCAGGTAACGGATGCGGTCCACCACCCTTTTCTCTGCCCGCAAAATTTGTTTCTCCACCAATCCTTTAAGCTGGGCATCAGAAGCCCCGGATTTTTTCAGGAGAGCCGTTTTCGTGACCTCTCCTTCTGTTTTTACGAGATGCAGATATGCCAGCAGGAGTTCCATTTGTTTCGGAGCCCGTGTCCAGTTGTTCAACAGTTCAGATAGCTTATCCTCGTTATCATACGCCGGGTTAAGTAAAATATAGGTTTCTCGTTTGGGCGTATAGGTTTCCTTGAGTGCTTCCCAGACAAAGCAAACCTTTTTCTGAATCAGCCGGTTGATCACCGGGTATACATGGGATGAGTCCAGCAATTGCTGAATCTCATTCAGGTTTAATTCTTTTTTAATCAGCAGGGCCTCTCCCACAATGTACTCATCATGATCCAGGGTAGAGAAATCGTCACCAAATTCTTCATTAAACACGAGGATTGTTTCACTGGACAATTTAAAATGCGAAGGCAGGGCTGCCGCCATTACTTCCCCTTCACTGCACATATAATAAGAGGCGATCCATTCCCAGAGTTTCAACTGTTCTTCAAACACTACCGGTTCCACATCCAGTACATTCAGGATATCCTTGGTCTCAAAAAATTCCGGCTTCTCTTCATGCAGCCGCTTGATTACTCCTGCGTACTTTTTGCTCTTGCCCAGGTTCACTTCCACACGGCAGCCCGGCCTTGCCGTTTCCTGCAAATGCGCAGGCACCGACCAGGTGTAGTTTTTGGGTAATGCAGCAGGTATTATAATTTCGGCGAACACTTATTTAGTACACTATTTATAAAATTACAAGAACCAAGATACCAGAATAAGAACCAAGAACCGAAGATGCCAAGATGCCAAATAAGCACCAAGCAAAAAAAAACAAATAATAATCAAATAATAAATAACAAAACCTCCTAAGAAGTTTTTGGTGCTTATTTTTATTTCATAGTGAGCCAGTACTCTTGTCATGCTGAGCCTGCCTGTCCGGTAGGCAGGCTTGCCGAAGCACGACCAACCAATATGCAGTTTTTCCTACTCACCCTTCGACACGCTCCCCGCATTTGGCGGGACAAGCAGGGTGACAAGAACATTCCGCTTAAGGCTGGCTGTTGACTCCCGACTCCTAACTCCCGACTCCCGACTCCCGACTCCTAACTCCCGACTCCCTTTTTCCTCCTTTGTATTCCACCAGCTTCTCCTCCATAATCCTGTACACTTTCTCTTTCAAAAATGAAACATCAGCTAACGTTAATCCGGCCACCGGTATTTCAGCTAAGTACAAAATCCGGCTGCGGCCCGGGCTCATCCGGAAAATACTTTCGTAGGGCATTCTTCGGTAAGCATCGAGGAACAAAACCGGTTTTACAGGTGTTTGCGTTTCAATGGCCACTCTAAAAGCCCCGTCATAAAATTCCTTCAGGGGTTGTGTGGTCATATTAAACGTTCCTTCCGGAAAAACGAGGACAGAAATTCCTTTATTGATCAGAGAAGTCAGTATTCGCACACTATTTGCCCGGTTAGCCGGACTACTCCGGTCTACGGTAACAATCGCATTCCGGTAAATAAAGCCAAAGACCGGCAGTTTACTCATTTCTACTTTTCCCAGTGGCCTTACCGGCTGACGGATGGCCTTGGGTATAATAGCCGCATCAAGATAGGAAATATGGTTGCTGACAAAAATGTATGCTTTCTTTTTATCATGCTTTTCTTCATAAATCTTCGGATGTGGCATTCCAATGAGAAAAAACCAGGCGTCCGCCCAGAACATACATAAACGCATCATCATATTGCCGCCCTTGATCCGGCCAAAAAAACTGGCGATTATGCTGAATGGGAATAATACCAGCATGATTGTCACAAAGACAATGAACGCATAAATGGAATAAAGTCCTTTCAACAACAAAATCAATCCCTTCATCTACTTCTTGTTTTTGAATTTATCATCATCGCCGGGGCAATCACATTTAAAATCTGTTTCCAGGTCGATCACGGTAACCACCACTGTTTTATCATTGCATTGTGCATAAACGATCCTGACCCGTTGATCATCCCGGGTGAGTCCTTCTACGGCGTAACGAGGGCAACGGGCATTCTGCAGATCGCTTTTAGTATAATTGATCTTGCCTTCCAGCATGATTTCTTCCACTTCGGCCTGCGAAATTTTCCGGCATTTCATCCGGCATTTCGCATGGTTGGAATATTCCAGGTATGAAACCCGGCGGTCAAAGCCCTTGTCGCGATCCGTGGCATTACTGGCCGGGTCTTTTGGACGGTTATTATCGGTCACCGCAGGTTTGGGGGCCGGGGAAGGACTGTTTCTCCATTGTTTTATTACAATGACAGCCAGCAACATAAGTCCTATCAGCAGATAAGGAGCCCACTTCTTATTCACGTTCAAACATTTGGATAAAAATAAGGAAAAGGAACAGGATGGGGTCAGTTTGCCCCCTCTTCATTTCATCGTATCTTTGCCGGCTCCCTGCGTTAATTCCGCCCCTGAATAAACGGGTCGTACTTAAAAATGGCAGGAAATTCAGGTATGTCAGAATCAAGAACCGTTGCCTTTCATACACTTGGCTGTAAGCTCAATTTCTCGGAAACCTCCTCCCTTTCCCGCATGCTGGAACAGGAGGGTTTTGAAAAAAAAGAGTTTGACGAGCTGGCTGACGTGTATGTAATCAATACCTGTTCCGTTACCGATAATGCGGATAAAGAATGCCGTCAGTTGGTTCGCCGTATTCAACGAAAAGCACCGGAGAGTTTTGTAGTGATCACCGGTTGTTATGCCCAGCTGAAACCACAGGATATCGCCTCAATACCCGGCGTAGACCTGGTGCTGGGCGCCGCAGAAAAATTTAATATCGCCCGGCATATCCGGGAACTGGCGAAGGGAGACCCGGCTAAGATCTGCAGCTGTGATATTGAAGACGTGTCCGGATTTCATTCTTCCTGGTCGGTGAATGACCGTACCCGCACCTTTCTAAAAGTACAGGATGGATGTGATTATACCTGTTCATTCTGTACCATTCCGATGGCCCGGGGCAAAAGCCGGAGCGACCTTATTGCCAATGTGGTCCGGAATGCAGAAGAACTGGCTGCGGGTGGTGTTAAAGAAATTGTACTTACAGGGGTCAACCTGGGCGATTTTGGAAAAGGGCCGGATGGCAGCGGAGCCATCATGCCGCTCAGTGGACGGGAAGAGAATTTTTTTGAACTGATCAAAGAACTGGACAAAGTGGACGGCATCAGCCGCTACCGCATATCCTCTATTGAACCGAACCTGCTGACCAATGAGATCATTGAGTTTGTGGCCAACAGTGATAAATTTATGCCCCATTTTCATATTCCCCTGCAGAGTGGCAGCAATAAGACCCTTGCGGCGATGCGACGCCGGTATAAAAGGGAATTGTATGCAGAGCGGGTCGGCCTGATTAAGAAACTGATGCCTCACTGTGCCATCGGCGTGGATGTGATCGTTGGATTTCCAGGTGAAACGGAGGATGATTTCAGGGAAACTTACGACTTTCTTCACGCACTGGATGTCTCTTATCTCCATGTATTCACTTATTCAGAACGTGATAATACACAGGCACTGGAGATCCAGCCGGTTGTACCCATGTCTGTCCGGAATGAACGAAATAAATCACTGCGCAATCTTTCCTATATGAAGATGCAGTATTTTACGGAGCAGCAGCATGGCCAGACCCGTCAGGTGTTATTTGAGCACCAGGATAAAAACGGCATGATGGAAGGATATACGGATAATTATATCCGGATCAACACCCCCTGGCGGGAAGAATGGGTCAATAATATTGTGGCATGGAAAATTTAAGTAAAGCACTTATTTTTACAGCCCCGTTTTAAACGGGATGTTAACCGGAACGTTAGCTCAGTTGGTTCAGAGCATTACTTTGACAGAGTAGGGGTCACTGGTTCGAGTCCAGTACGTTCCACGTTCGCCCTCCGAAGCCTTTCCACCTTCGTTAAAACTTCGGTGGATGAAAAGCGAAGGAGAACCAAGCCCTGAAGAACAATCTTCTTCAGGGCTTTTTTTTACCCCAGATCATTCAGGAAGTCAAAAATAAAAAGTAAAAAGTAAAAACCCTTCAGTAGCAAATTTACCAAACTTCTCACAGCAGGGGCTGTTAGCTGCCAACTGCCTACTGCCAACTGCCTACTGCTTACTGCCTACTGCCAACTGCCCACTGCCAACTGCCTACTGCCAACTGCCTACTGCCAACTGCTACCTGCATAACTTTCTTTTCCCGCCCGCTGCAACTTTCCTACATTTAAGTTGTCTTATAATGAGTATGCAGAAATACCAGGTTACCATACAGTTTGAAATGAGCGAGGCATTTATGGAACAGGTGCCCCCGCATCGTACTTATATTAATTTCCTGATAAACAAAGGAACCATCGATCACTATGCAGTAAGTATGGAAACCCATCGCTCCTGGATTACCCTGAATGCAGAAAGTAAATCTGAAGTGGAAAAAATTCTGAAAAAATCACCCCTCTGCCCTTTCTGGACGTACGAGATAGATGAATTGTTTGTACTGGACGGCCAACATTACCGTTTGCCGGAAGTCAATCCGAATTAACGCTTTCCTTTTTTTAGCTGTGACCATTTAGGCTTTTGTTTCATCACTTTTTTATAAACCGGGCAGGTCGCTGCATGGGCCCCTGGCAGGTAACCGGTACTCATCAGAAATTCGTTTACAATCTCTCCGCCGGTAAACCGGAATCTGGTCTTGAACAATTTTACCCATTCTTCCTTTGTCAACGGATGATGCTGATCCAGCCATTGGAGAAATGACCCATGTTCTTTTTGTATCAGCAACAACTGACCGGCATTATATATGGCTGCTTCTACTTTCAGCCGGTTACGGATGATACCCGGATCCTGTAACAATGCCGCTTTCTTCTTTTCAGAATACTTCGCCACTTTAGCAATAACAAATCCATCATAGGCTTTGAAAAAATGATCCTTCTTCTTAAGAATGGTTTCCCAGCTCAGTCCGGCCTGATTTATTTCCAAAACCAGCCGTGCAAAAAGCAGGTTATCGTCATGGATCGGGAACCCGTATTCCAGGTCATGGTAGGCCTGATGCACGGAGCCCTTGCCCTTGTTTGCTACGAAATCACAATAAGTAGTGGCCATGATTTTTATGTTGAACTTACAAAATAAAGTATTCCCGCATTATGGAAGAACGCTGTGCAAGAATGGGGATTGAATAACAGTTATGGTTAAAAAAAAAGTCCGCCATTTTCAGGCGAACTTTTTTGTGGGAGTTGACGGGTTCGAACCGCCGACCCTCTGCTTGTAAGGCAGATGCTCTGAACCAGCTGAGCTAAACTCCCTT
>CAZLRY010000053.1:5203-14233 GCA_964561675.1 uncultured Chitinophaga sp. | reverse complement strand
TCCCGAATCCACTTTCTTTATACCCGCCGAATGGTGACGTGGGATCGAACTTGTTGAACGTATTGGCCCAGATCACACCGGCCCTCATACGTTTGGTCATGTTGAAGATCTTGGATCCCTTATCAGTCCATACCCCTGCGCTCAGGCCATATGGTGAGTTGTTTGCTTTTTCAATCACTTCATCATCGGTACGGAAAGTGAGAATGGAAAGCACCGGACCGAAAATTTCTTCCTGCGCAATGCGATTGCTCTGCGCCACATTGGTAAACAAGGTGGGGCGGCAGAAGAAACCTTTATTGGGTAGCCGGCAACTGCTCTCATACATCTCCGCACCTTCTTTCTTACCGATATTTATATATTTCTGGATAGTGGCCAGTTGTTGTTTAGAATTAATCGCGCCGATATCGGTATTCTTATCCAGTGGATCACCTACGATCAGGGATTCCATCCGGTCTTTTAATTTGCGGATCACTTCTTTGGCTACGGATTCCTGCACATACAACCGGGAGCCTGCACAACAAACATGACCCTGGTTGAAAAAGATGCCATTGATGACACCTTCCACGGCCTGGTCGAGCGGGGCATCTTCAAAAATGATATTCGCGGCTTTACCACCCAATTCAAGCGTAATCCGTTTGTTCGTTCCAGCCACCGCCCGCTGAATAATTTTTCCTACATCGGTGGAACCAGTAAAGGCAATTTTGTTGATATCCGGATGATTGACCAGGGCAGCTCCGGTAGCACCGGCACCGGTTAATATATTCACGACGCCCGGGGGAAGATCCGCTTCCTGTATAATTTCAGCCAGTTTAAGGGCTGTTAACGGCGTAGTCTCCGCGGGTTTTAATATCACTGTATTTCCGGTGGCCAGGGCCGGTGCAATTTTCCAGGCCGCCATCAGCAGGGGAAAGTTCCAGGGCGTGATCTGTCCGGCCACACCAAGCGGGGCTGTCTTTCTGTTTGGGAAAGCGTACTCAAGCTTATCGGCCCAGCCGGCATAATAAAAGAAATGATTGGCAGCTGTGGGCACATCAAAGTCCCGGCTTTCACGAATGGGTTTGCCTCCATCGAGTGTTTCGATGATGGCCAGCTCCCTTGCTTTTTCCTGCACCATGCGGGCGATCCGGAAAATGTATTTGGCTCTTTCTTTGGCCGGCATTTTTTTCCAGACCTTGTCATATGCGGCACGGGCCGCCACCACGGCTTTGTTAACATCTGCCGTATTAGCTTCTGCTACTTCGCTCAGCTTTTCCTCCGTTGCCGGATTGATCGTGTCAAAATACTTTTTGCTGAGTGGTTTTTGCCATTCGCCATTGATAAACAAATCATATTGTTTATTGATCGTGGCGGCACTTTTACTTTCGGGGGCAGGGGCGTAGGACCAGCTGGAGTCGAACTTCAGCCGTATAGTATTGCTTTTAGCGGGAGTTGTTTTTTTTGCCATGTTTTGTTCAGTTCAAAGGTTTCAAAGGTTTAAGAGGTTTGAAAGGTTTCAAAGGTTTAAGAGGTTTCAGAGGTTTGAGCATTGCCGTCAGAAGGTTAACCTTTTAAACTTCTTGAACTTTTTAAACCTCTTAAACCTTTTAGTCAGCACTAAAGTAGTTTCCTGCCTGATAAAGCCCCGTTTCCATTTTCACCAGTTGCATCAGTACATCATTGGCCAGACTGCTGGCACCGAAGCGGAACCATTCATTGGTCAGCCAGTCATCACCCAATACTTCTTTTACCATCACGAGATAATGAAGAGCGAGTTTTGATTTGGAAATACCTCCGGCTGGTTTCATCCCGATCATCTTTCCGGTCTTATAATAAAAATCACGGATCGCTTCGAGCATGACCAGGGTCACGGGCATAGTGGCGGCCGGCTGAATTTTGCCGGTAGAGGTTTTGATAAAATCCGCTCCCGCATGCATGGCAATATCACTTGCTCTTCTTACTTTATCGAGGGTGCCCAGTTCGCCGGTCTCCAGGATCACTTTTAACCGGGCTGTACCGCAGGCTTCTTTGATCGCGGCAATCTCATCAAAGACAAAATTGTATTCGCCCGCATGGAATTTACCACGGCTGATCACCATATCCACTTCATCGGCTCCATTGGCCACTGCATATTTTGTATCGCGGATCTTTACATCCCGGGGGGCCTGTCCGCTGGGGAAAGCGGTAGCCACTGAAGCCACGTTGATGCCGGAACCTTCCAGTGCTTTTTTAGCCACTTTGACCATGGTGGGATATACACAGACGGCCGCTACCGTGGGCAGACCGGGGAGCGCATCATGCGGGTGCATGGCTTTATAGCAAAGTTGTTTCACTTTGCCATCGGTATCTTTTCCCTCCAGCGTCGTGAGGTCGATCATGTTCAGCACCAGCTTCAGTCCATTGAGCTTGGTTTCATTTTTGATACTTCGTTTGGTGAAGCGGGAGGCCCTTTCTTCCACCCCTACCTGGTCGATACGGGGGGAGAGGGAGAAGTCCGGAATAATGATTTTTTCCTTCGTGATCGCCATATTGGTTATTTCTTATTTCAAAAGTAAAACTATTTATGGGGATTACTGGTTAGTAAATATTGGGGCTAACGTACTGAAGGTTAACGGAGTTTTTGGCGTCAAAGGGCCGCTGCCGTTTATCCTTTTGATTCCGGCAGAACCATATTTTTATGTAAAATCGTTTTTCGATAACTTTCAACAAAATCAACAACTGTATGAGAAAACTGAAAAGACTGGCCGGGACTTTGTTTGCGGTCCTGGCAGCAATGGCCGCATTTTCCCAGCCTACTTTCCCGGAAAATGGAATTGCTGATCCCCGTCATGGGTATTTTGCCTTTACACATGCCACCTTGGTCAAGGATGCGACGACCACATTAACAGATGCCACCCTGGTCATTAAAGACGGCCGGATTGTGGCGGCTGGCACCGGACTGCCAGTTCCGGCCGGCGCAGTGGAAGTAGATTGTAAGGGTAAATTCATCTATCCATCTTTTATAGATATATATACGGATTATGGCACAACGCCTCCTCAACGCGCGGTGACAGCAGGTGGTGGAGGTTTCTTTGCCCAGCAACAGTTCGATAATGCGGTGAAAGGACCTTATGGCTGGAATCAGGCGATCAAATCAGATGTGGATGTTTATAAAGTATTTGGTGTAAACGATGCTACGGCGAAATCCATGCGGGAAGCCGGTTTCGGAACCGTACTCACGCATATGAAAGATGGGGTGGCCAGGGGAACCGGGGCCGTTGTAACATTGGCTACTGCAAAGGAAAATTTAGTGATTATTAAAGAAAAGGCTTCAGCGCATTATTCCTTTAATAAAGGTACTTCCACTCAATCTTATCCAGGGTCACTGATGGGTTATATTTCCCTGTTGCGCCAGACCTATCTTGACGCTACCTGGTACAAATCCAAACCTGTAGAGGAAGGCTTTAATGCCACCCTGCAATCCTGGAATGATAACCAGGGTTTACCACAGATTTTTGAAGCCAATGATAAATGGAATAGTCTCCGCGCGGACCGGATCGGTGATGAGTTTGGCGTACAGTATATCATCAAAGGCGGGCAAAATGAATATCAGCGGATCAAAGACATCAAAGCGACCAATGCCACTTATATCCTGCCATTGAATTTTCCCCAGGGGCAGGATGTGGAAGATCCGAATGATGCAAGGCTGGTATCGCTGGAGGATATGAAACATTGGGAAATGGCACCTTCCAATGCGGCTGCATTTGAAAAAGCCGGTATTCCTTTCTGTCTGACTACGGCAGACCTCCGCAGTACCAGTGCGTTCTGGACCAGTCTGCGTAAAGCGATGGAATACGGACTTAGTGAAACAAAAGCCATGGAAGCCCTGACCAAAGTACCGGCACAAACATTGGGCATTTATGATAAAGTGGGCAGTCTGGATGCTGGTAAGCTGGCTAACTTCCTGGTGACCAATGGTCCCATTTTCAGTGAGAAAACCAATATCCTGTATAACTATGTACAGGGAATAAAATATAATGTAAAGGATGATATCAATATCACGGGTACCTATAACCTGACAATTACAACACCTGCAGGTGAAGAAAAATATACACTGGATGTGAAAAGCAACAGCAGTGTGACCATGTGGGGGAAAGATACCCTGAACAGCAAGTTCAGTTTTGACGGCAAGCAGGTTAAACTGAGTTATGCGCCAATGGCCAGACGGCAACGTCCTTCCATGCCAGCTGGTATGGATAGTACGCAACGTCGTCCGGGAGGTCCTGGTGGATTTGGTGGCCGTGGCGGTATGACAGAGCAGGCGCTTCCTGCCAGTGCCACGCGCCTTGGTGGGGTAAGTAATGGTACGGAATGGAATGGTACAGGGGTTGATTCGCTCGGTAATACGTTAACGTGGACGGCTGTTTTTGTAAAAGCCGCAGAAGTGCGATCAGATAGTATGAAGAAAAAGGATATTCCGGTAATGGGTAAAGTGACCTATCCGTTTCTGCCGTATGGCTGGACGGATGATCAGCAACCGAAACAGGAAACGATCCTGATCCGTAATGCAACAGTCTGGACCGGCGAGAAAGACGGGGTGCTGAAGAATTCGGATGTGCTGATTAAAAACGGGAAGATCGCCGCTATTGGCAAAAACCTGAGTGATCCTGCTGCCCGGGTACTTGATGGGACAGGTAAACACGTTTCAGCCGGTATTATTGATGAGCACTCGCATATCGCGGCAGCTTCTATTAATGAAGGTGCCCAGTCGGTAACATCAGAAGTACGTATTGGCGACAACCTGAATCCGGAAGACATTAACATTTACCGCCAGTTAAGCGGTGGTGTTACTTCCTCCCATATTCTGCATGGTTCGGCCAATGTGATCGGTGGTCAGTCACAGCTGATCAAACTCCGCTGGGGTGCCGGTGATGCGGATCTGAAATTTAAAACCGCCGATGGATTTATCAAATTTGCATTGGGTGAAAACGTAAAACGCTCATCTTCCACACAGGGGAATAACCGCTATCCCGATACAAGGATGGGTGTGGAGCAGGTGCTGATTGATGCATTTACCCGTGCGAAAGATTATAAGAAAGAGTGGGAGACATATACGGCTGCCAAAGAGCAGTTGGTAAAAGCGAAAAAACCGTTGACCGGATTAAATGCCCCCCGCCGCGACCTGGAACTGGAAGCGTTGGTGGAGATTCTGGACCGCAAGCGGTTCATTACCTGTCACTCTTATGTACAGAGTGAAATTACCGGCCTGATTGAGGTTGCAGATAAAATGGGCTTCAAGGTCAATACATTTACGCATATACTTGAAGGTTACAAAGTGGCTGATAAAATGCTGAAACATGGTGCCAATGCTTCAACCTTCTCCGACTGGTGGGCGTATAAAATGGAAGTGGAAGATGCCATTCCTTATAATGCCGCCATTATGCACAAAGTTGGATTGAATGTGGCGATCAACTCAGATGATGCGGAAATGGCCCGTCGCCTGAATCAGGAAGCGGCCAAGACGATGAAATATGGAGGACTGACCGCTGAAGAAGCACTGGCTCTCGTTACCATTAACCCGGCTAAAATGCTGCATGTGGATGATAAAGTGGGCAGTATTAAAGTGGGTAAGGATGCGGATCTTGTACTGTGGTCAGATAACCCGCTGAGTATTTATGCCAAATCACTGTACACAATTGTGGATGGTACGGTTTATTTTGATCGCCAGAAAGATGAACTGTTACAACAGGAAGTGCAAGCTGAAAGAGCCCGCCTCGTAAAGAAACTGAATGGGGAGAAAAGAAGCGGAGTGGCAATGATGCCGGCTATGCCTTCTTACCAGATTATGCATAGCTGCAGTGATCATGGCCATAGTCATGGATTGCTGGTGGTGGATGCGGAGGAGTGAGGAGAGGAGAGTGGAAAGTGGAGAGTGGGAAGTGGGAAGTGGGAAGTGGGAAGTGGGGAATGGGAATTAAGAAAATTGAAATAATTAAAATAAAAACTAATGAAAAAGTTATTTAACCTGGTAATGCTGATGATGGCTTCGGTGGCTTCATTTGCCCAGGCAAATGTATTACCTGCTCCGGCGCAAAAAGGAGTCATGTATGTAAAAAATGTGACCATTCACGTGGGCAATGGTACCGTAATTGAAAACGGGGTGATAGTGGTGAAGGATGGTAAAATTGAGAAAGTCGGAAAGGATATTGTGGTGCCTGCGGATGCCACCAATGTGGTGGATGGACAGGGTAAGCAGGTTTACCCGGGTCTTATTTTACCATCCAGTTCGCTGGGCCTGGTGGAAATCAGTTCTATCCGTGCTTCTAATGATGCGCGGGAAATCGGGAATATGAATCCGAATGTGCGTTCCATTGTAGCCTATAATACCGATTCAAAAGTGATCAACACGCTGCGTTCCAATGGAATCCTGTCGGCGAATATTATTCCGCAGGGTAGTTTCCTGGCCGGCTCTTCTTCTGTAGTACAGCTGGATGCCTGGAACTGGCAGGATGCATCATTGAAAACAGATGGGGGTATGCATCTTTATATGCCTTCCCTGATGGCCCGTCCTTCATTTGGCAGACGTGGAGGGGGTGGTCCCGGCGGACCAAATCCCGGTGTTGAATCAGATCCGGTAAAAGAAGGGTTGCAGCAACTGGAGAACCTGAAGGGTTTTTTCCGGGAAGCAAAAGCCTATCTGGCAGTGCCTACACACGAAGAAGTAAACCTGAAGTTTGAAGCAGTGAAAGACCTGCTGGCTAAGAAGCAGAAGTTTTATGTACATGCCAACACCGTTAAACAAATGCTGGTGGCGCTTGATTTTGTGAAGGAATTCGGATTTGACCTGGTGCTGGTTGGGGCTAGCGAAAGCTGGCAGATCGCTCCACTCCTGAAGCAACATAATGTATCCGTGATTTTAGAACAGATGCATAGTCTGCCCACTACGACCGACGATGATGTGGATCAGCCGTATAAAGCCGCTGCCGCTTTACAGAAAGCCGGTGTACTGTTTGCCATTTCCGATGATGACTCCCAGACCCGTGGCCGCAACCTGGCGTTTAATGCAGGAACAGCCGTGGCGTATGGACTGGATAAAGAACAAGCCATCGCCGCTATAACCCTGAATGCCGCAAAACTGATGGGGGTCGCCGATAAGATAGGTAGTATTGAAGTGGGAAAAGACGCGAATTTCATTATCAGTTCCGGAGATATCCTGGACATGGCCACCAGCAATGTGACCGATGCTTTTATCCAGGGTCGTAAAGTAAACCTGGATGATAAACAAAAACAACTCAATGACCGCTTTGAGCAGAAGTATGAGCTGAAGCAGAAAAAGGGCTTCTAAGAAAACATCACTTATAAGAAAGGGCTTTCTTCTTTTGAAGAGAGCCCTTTTTATTGTTGGAAGTTGGAGGTTCGAAGTTGGATGTTCTTCAAGCAGAACGGTCGTTTTAAGGAAGGGAGGCAGTAAAAAAGTTGGAATAAAAAGTTTCTGCGAAACTGTGACACACTACCCTTAGCACGAAACCTCCAACCTCCAACCTCCAACCTCGAACCTCGAACCTCCAACCTCCAACCTCGAACATCCAACATCCAACCTCCAACCTCCAACCATTATTCATGTTTATGATCCTCGAGCTCCAGGTGTTCTCCGCAACTCGGACAACGATGCGTACTACGGATGCGGGTGAGGCGGAATTCTTCCAGGAAACCGGCAGTGATGATACCGGCGGGCAGGGCAAAAAAAGCTACACCCGTGAGCATGATCAGCATGGCCATGGCTTTGCCTAAATAAGTCATGGGATACATATCACCGTAGCCGGTGGTGGTGAGTGTTACAACCGACCACCAGATGGTAGCAGGAATGCTGGTGAACTTATATTTATTTTCCGGATGTAAATGTTCTGCAAAATAGATGGCACAGGAAGCAATGATGATGAGGAAGATGACCAGCACAAGACTCAGGAGTAATTCATTGAATCTTTTCTTGAATACATTGGTGATCATATGGGCGCTTTTCATGTAAGCGGTAAGGCGGAATAACCGGATAAACCGGAGTAACCGAAGCATCCGTAATACCCGGAGATCCAAACCGATAATAACATGAATGTAAAAGGGGAGAATTGCCAGCAGGTCGATCAGGGCCGCCCACGAAAAGATATATCGGATCCGTCCTTTGAGCGTCCCGCGGTATTTGTCTTCATGATTACTGCTCCAGACACGTAACACATACTCAATGGTGAAAATAATTACTGAGATAACATCAAAGTAGTGGAAGAAATCCTTTTCCCAGGCCTCGTCGTGATAACTGGGCACCGTTTCCAGCATAACAGCAATCACATTCAGGATGATCAGGACAATGATGAAGATATTGATGATCTTATCCCAATGCTTATCCCCCACAATTTCCGGATGAAGAAGTCCGTGTACTTTCTTTTTGGTGGTCCTGTACATGAAGTCGCTGGTTTTGGTTTGCTTAAAGATAGAGGAAAGGGAGAAGGAAGCAAAATCAGTCGGCAGTCGGCAGTGGGCAGTCGGCAGTTAGTTGGCAGACGGCAGTCGGTAGTTAGTTGGCAGACGGCAGTCGGTAGTTAGTAGTCAGTGGTAAATACACTTCCTCGAAGGTTGAATCTAAAATTACCAGTATTACTCGTTTTAAGGAATCACATTCGTACTTCGTAGTTTGTACTTGAGAAATACAAGGTTCCTCGCTATTCGCTTCGGAATGACGGGGTATTATGGGGGATATATGGAAATACAAGATTTCTCGCTGCGCTCGAAATTGAAGTGGAAGATCGCTATAGCAGTTTTTATCCCTCGCTTCGCTTCAGGATGACAAGTTTTCTAAGTCGCTTCCACTTTCCCCGTTCCGAAGCGGAATGATGTTGTCATCCTGAGTAGACGCTTTAGCTAAATTACAGGGCAAATGAAAACCGTGCTGCGTCGTATCGAAGGGTGAACACCACAAAAAAAAGACCGGCTTTTAACCGGTCTACATATAAAAACTACTTCTTGTTTAAGCTTCCCTCCCGTGGCATTGCTTATACTTCTTACCACTACCGCAAGGGCAGGGAT